>DASXPZ010000123.1:0-15321 GCA_036493275.1 Pirellulales bacterium | reverse complement strand
AAGCGATACCGCTTGCGGCTGATGTTCCGCCGCTTGACGAATCGCCAAGCGTCACGGTCAGCCCCTTCGGCCTGATCGAGGCCGCGCTGTGCGTCGCCTGGATCTTGATTTCGGGCGGGCTGCTGTTGCGGCTTGGCTTTGCCTGGTGGGAACTTTCGCGGCTCCGCTCGCGCACTTCGCCGGCCGACGCGACCACGATCGAGATCTGTCGGGCCCTGGCGCCGCAGTTGGGCGTTCGCGCTCCCGCGGTATTGCGCAGCCCATTCGTCCAGAGTCCCTGCCTGGCGGGCTTGCGGCGCGCGGCGGTGCTGTTGCCGGACGAACAGATCGAGCTGCCGATCCGCGACGTGTTGATTCATGAATTGGCGCATCTCCGCCGCCACGATTGTCACTGGAAGCTGCTCCACAAGCTGGCCACGTCGCTCTTCTTCTTTCAGCCGCTGGCCTGGAAACTGGCCCGGCGAATCGACGGAACCTCGGAAGAAGTCTGCGACGATTACGTCATGCAGCTTGGCGGAGACCGCGAGCAATACGCGCACGGCCTGGTCGACGTCGCCGAGCTCTCCGCGGCGCCGGCCGCCGCCGTGGGAGCGGTCGGAGTGGGCATCGTTTCGTTGCGTTCGATGCTTGCGCACCGCGTTGCGCGGATCATGGACACGTCGAGAACGTTATCGACCCGCGTCGGCAGTTTGCTGGTAGCGCTGGTTCTCATCGGAGGGCTGATCGGCACAGGCGTCGTGGGGCTGGTTGGTCTCAAACCACGAAGCTCTCTGGCCGAAGTGGCTCCCGTAGTCACCGGCGACGAAGATCAGGCCGCTCTGCTCTCCGCGGACGACGATGAGACGAATCGCAGCGCAGAGGATAATACGCCCCCGTCGATAGAAGTGATTTTGCCGGACATCGCTTCCTTAAAATCATCTGAAATCACGGAGCCTGAGGTCAAGAAAGCGACGCCTTCCAAACCGCTCTACGGGCGCGTCTTAAGCGCCAAGGGCAAACCGATCGCCGGCGCCGAGTTTTACTGGTTTCGATCCCGTGTCCATGATCTCGACCCGATGGCGCCGCGACTGATTGCGACGTCGAACGACAAGGGCGAGTTCAAATTCGACCTCCCCGCGTCCGACGCGTCGGAAGATGAGCCCGCCGGTTGGGCCATCTCGGAACGAATCGTCGTCCGGGCAAAAGGACATGGCTTTACTTACACCGGTCCTCACGAGCTGCAAGTCCCGAATGATGCTTCGCCGCTCGACGTGATCGCCGGCGCCTCGGAGCGGCTCCCCGCCGCCGGCGAGCCGATTCGTGGGCGGCTGGTGAATATCGACGGACAGCCGATCGCCGGCGCGAGGGTCCGCGTGCGGTGGTTCAACGACGGAGACGAAAGCCTGCGCAATCAGCCCATCGCGGCGGCCGTTGACAAACTCGGCGTTTGGAAAGAGCGCGTGAATTACTTGCTGAACGTCATCGAACCGGCGCCGCTACGTGACACGCTGCCCCAGGCGACCACCGACGCCGACGGACGGTTCGTGTTGTCAGACCTGGGCGAAAATCGGCTGGTGCAACTGCTCGTCGAAGGAAAGGGAATCGAAACGACCGAGATCGTGGCGCACAATCAGTCGGCCGAAGAGATCCAGATTCCGGCCGATCCGCTGACTCTGGCAGTGGCCAGAACGATTTACGGTCGCAATTTTGTCCGCGCGATTGGCCCTTCCCGACCGATCGAAGGACGCGTTACCGATATCGACACCGGCGCGCCGCTCGCCGGCGCCGTGGTCCGCGCCGTGTTGATCCACGGTCAGCGCGTGTCGACAAGTCGCGAACGGGAAGAATTCGCCACCCGCACGGACGCTGAAGGGCGTTATAGAATCACGGGACTGCCGATCGGCGACGGCAACCAGCTTGTGGCGTTCACCACGGGGGCCGATCCGTACGTCGCCATCGGCCACAGCGTCGACACATCGCGCGACGAAGAGAAGACGCCACAAGATTTCCGCCTCAAGCGGGGCGTGTGGGTCGAAGGACGCGTCTTCGACGCCGCTTCGCAACAGCCATTCACCGGCGAAATCAGTTACTACTTCTTTCTCGATCCCGAGCTGAAGAAAGCGGTCCCTGGAATCTATCAAGGGTTCGTCGACGGTCTCTATTGGACCAACGCCAAAGGCGAGTTTCGCATTCCGGTGCTGCCGGCGCGCGGCATTCTGGGCTACCGGTACGATGGCAGTGGGCCGGACCGAGACGGCGTCGACCGCTATCCTCGCGGCGCCGGAGCCGAAGAGATCGCCGGCGTCGAGAAATTCGGCGCGTTTCCCACCGCGCCTTTCTACATGATGCCGGGCTCTTACGAACGGGTTGTCGAGATTCGTCCGGCGCACGATCAGGCCGTGACGCGGGCCGACATCCGGCTGGTGGCCAGCCCGCCGGTCAATGTGCGTGTGGTCGACGCCGAAGGGAAGCCGATCTTGAATTACCTTCTCTACGGCGCCAACGAGCGCGCCCTGTGGCGGCAAACGAACAGCGCTGAAGTTGAAGTGAAGGACCTCAAGCCGAAGGAAAAACGGAAGCTGCTTGCGTTCGATCGGCTGCGCAATCTGGCGGGCGCCACCAGCGTAACGTTCGGCCAGACCGAGATCGCGCAGATCACGCTGCAAAAAGCGGGAAGCGTGGTCGGCGTGATTGTCGACGCGGACAAAACGCCGATCACCGACGTTACCTTGAAACCCAACCTCGAAAAATATCGCGATCGAGACGACACCGCTCCCTGGGCGCCCGTTCTCAATCAGCCGGTCGAGCCCTGGAACGCGAAGGTTGACGCCAAGGGGCGTTTCCGTCTGGATGGCCTCGTTCCAGGCATGAAGTACAACGCGCACGCCAGCGCGCCGCGCAAGTTCCAAGGCGTGTTGCAAGACTTCATCATCGGCGCCGCGCTCATCGACGTTACTGTCGAGCCGGGCGAGGTGAAGGACCTGGGGCTCGTAGTCGTTCAACAGCCGAACATGGAGTCGAGCAGTAGTGAATCAACAAATACTGAGTCGAAGTCGAGCGCGTCAGGGTCCAGTGAGTCGAAGCAATCCGCCGCAGTGGCGACAGAGAAGGCGCCGTCCGACGACCTCAACCTCAACTATCGCGGCCAGGTCGTCGATCCGCAGGAGCGTCCGGTCGCCGGGGCCAAGATCTTATTAGTCTATTGGCGCCACGGTGTTCAACCTTCGGACGAACTCAAGCCGAACGCGACGACCGACGCCGAAGGACGCTTTGATTTCGACGTCCGGTCGGGCGACCTTGATGCGTCCGAAGGTTTATACGCCCAGGTGGTGGTGACAGCGCCCGGTTTCGGGCTGGCGGTCGGCTATTCGCTCGACATCGAGACGACCGGAGGGGCGATGGATCGACTGCCGCCGGCGCAGCGCGAGCGCATTCGCCAGCGTCAAGCCGCGGGAAAATCGTCCGTCTTCAAACTCCCCGTCGACAGTCAGCCGATCACCGGGCAGGTCGTTTCGACCGAAGGCAAGCCCGTCGTAGGCGCGCGGGTTCGCGTGAAGGACCTCTGGATTCCCAAAACGGAGAATCTTGACGCTTTCGAGCAGGCCGCCAAGAAGCCGAAGGCCGACTACTATTCTCTGCGCAGTCATATCGGGCAGGGAGTAAACGGCAAGCAACTGCCGTCGATCTTGCGCGACGTGACGACGGACAAGGACGGCCGGTTCACGTTCGCCGGAATCGGGCGCGATCGGGTAGTTGAACTCATGATCACTGGCCCCGAGATCGAGACGACGTTGCTCCATGCGCGGACCCGCGCGGGCGAAAAGATCGTCGTCCCCAATCAGTGGCCCGGCGACGTCGGACGTGGTGAACAGAATACCTTCCTGCCGGCGAGCTTTGTGCAAGTGGTTGGTCCCTCGTTTCCGATCGTCGGGCAGATTGTCGACGCCGACAGCGGAAAGGCCATCGGCGGAGCGCTGATCAGCGCTGGTGAGGAAAGTTCAACAACGCGCTCGGGCAAGCCTCACATCGCCACGCGTAGCGACGCCGACGGGAGTTTCCGCCTGACTGGATTAGGCGCCGACAGCGAGGAAACCATCTTTGCCAAGGCGCCGGCCGGGACGGGCCTCTTGCCCGCGGGAATTACCATTACCACCGAGAACGACCGCTCGCCCCCGGCCCTGAACTTTAAGGTCAAACGCGGTGTGTGGGTTCGCGGGCAAGCGATCGACAAACGAACCGGAGAGCCGGTCCTCGGCCACGTCAACTACTATTCGTTTCAGGACAATCCCCATTTGAATGCATTCGAGGGATTTTTGCGGGCCGCTTTTACGCATGAAAGCAGAACCAACGCGCAAGGTCGATTCGAAATCGCCGTGCCGCCAGGCTCGGGTATCCTGACTTTTTCGCCGGATAATCATTTGCAGTTCCGCCGGGGCGTGGGAGCCGAAACGATCTCGGGACCGGTCGAGAACTTCAATCAAGGGAACAAGATCTTTCTTACCGTGCCGGTCCGTCTGCTGTCGACGAATACCCATTATTTACGCCAGCTCGATCTGGCGCCCGACGCTCCTCCCTTGGAAGATCTGAAATTGGAACTCAACTCGGGCGTCGACGTGGCTGGCTCGATCCGCGATCCCGAAGGAAATCTGCTCGATGGGGTGATCGTCAGCGGTCAGACCGCGCCGGGCGGGGGCTGGGATGAGACGAAAGCGGGGGCGTTCCTCGTGCGAGGTTACTACGCGGCCGCGCCGCGCGATCTCTACTTCTTTGATCCCGCGCGAAATCTGGCGGCCTACCAACGTCTCAGCGGCGAGCCGCCGGCGAAGATCGAAGTCACGCTTCAGCCGGCTGGCAGTCTCCGCGGACGACTCATCGAAGACGACGGCGCGCCGCTCGCCGGAATTCATCTTATTGGGGCCGGAGTGCCGGGCTCGAATTTCGGCAGCCAAGATCTACGCCTGGCCACTGACAAGGAGGGACGTTTCCTGATTCAAGGCTTGCTCCCTGGCCGCAAGTACACCGTCGTCGCCGAAACAGACAAGATTCTCGGCCGCGCGATCACGGGCGCCACCGTCAAAGCCGGCGAAACCCACGATCTGGGCGATCTAAAGATCCAGCCGCTGGGAGAGATGATGCTCTTCGACCCTCCGCCTCCTGAGGAAACGAAGCCGGACGACAAACCAGCCGACAAGCCAGCGGAGAGCGGCGCCAAGCAGGAATCGAAATCCGCCGCTTCGGCGCCTGAGGCCGATCTACGCACAATCCGCGGGCGAGTCGTCGATTCGAACGACAAGCCGGTGGCTGGCGCGCACGTGGCCGCGGCGGCGATGAAGCTATCGCGCGCCGCCGGCGGCTTCATCTCGGCCGAAGGAGATATCCTGGCTGAAGTTGTCTCGGATCCCAGCGGCGAGTTCACGCTCCAGTTCGCGCCGACCTCGGAGAAAAGCCACCGCGGCGCCAATGTGCTGGCCCGCGCTGACGGGCTAGCGCTCGGCTGGACAAAGATAGAGCCCGACGTGAAAGAGACGAAGATCACGATCAAACTTCAGCCTGAGGAGCCGATTCGCGGCCGCCTGGTCGATATCGATGGCAAGCCTGCTTCCGGAGTCAGCTACACCGTTCGCTCGCTGATTGCTCGAACGAAGAGCGAGGATCTGAATTGGGAAGGGAGCGTGGGATATAAGTTTGCGTCGCCGCAAGCGGTGTGGTTCGCGCCAGCGTCGTCGGATGCGGAAGGACGTTTCGTCATTCACGGTATTCCGCCTGGTTATGGGGTGTCTCTCGATGTAGCGGGGACCGAACAGTTCGCGCCGCAAGATCTGCTGCTCAACACCGGCGCGCCCGAGCAGCGTGGCGAACGAGACGCCACGTATCGCTCGCTGGTGAAAAACGCCGCGGCGGGCGAAGAGGCGATCGTCCCACTCGCCCCGGCGCAGTGGTTCGAAGGCGTGGTGCGATACGAAGACACGGGTGAGCCTGCCCCGCGCGCCCGAGTGAAAATCTGGGCCAGCCAGCAAGAGATCGGTTCGATGTCCACGGTTGAGGGCGTGGCGGACGAGAACGGACGGTATCGCATTAATCCTCATCCCGGCATCCGCTTTGGCGTCACGGCCTATCCGCCGGAGGGGGCGCCGTACTTGATTCGCCGGACGCCGTTCGATAGCGCCATCGACTGGGAGACCGGCGATCGCGTCAAACAAATCGATAAGACGTTAAAACGCGGCGTCGCCCTGCGCGGCACGGTCGTCGACGCGGAAAGCGGCGCGCCGATTGCCAACGCCAGCGTCCAATACATTCCGGAAAGCAGCAACAATCCCAACAAGACCGACGACATCGTCACCGGCTGGGAAGGAATTCAATCGACCGATGGCCAAGGGGCGTTTCAGATCGTCGTGCTGCCGGGCCCTGGCCGGTTGCTCGTGCATGATCCAGACGGCCGGCACATCTTGCAAGAAATCGGCAGTCGGGATCTCGACAAATCGAAGCCGGGCGGGCGCCGCAACTTTGCCCACGCGATCGTGAAGCTCGATCCGAGCGTCGACAAACAACCGGAGCCGCTGACAATTCAGCTTCAGCCCGGCCGCGTAGTGCGAGGCCGCCTGGTCGACCTCGAAGGCAAGCTGGTCAACGAGGCGCTGGTAATCTCGCCCTTGAACATCCGCGCATTCTGGCTCACCTGGCACGGCCACAGCGAGACGACGTTGAGAGGAGAATTCGAAATCGCGGGACTCGCCGAAGACCAGGAATATCTTTTCTACTTCCTCGACTCCAAACGCCGCCTGGGGACGGCGCGCGTGATCAAGGCGTCGGACCCGACGCCGAACGTCGTCCTCGAACCGTGCGGTGAAGCGACCGCCCGCTACATCGATTCGGAAGGCAATCCGCTGAAGGGACATCATCCGTCGTTGCATATCGTCCTCAAGCCGGGCGTCAATGGAAATGACTTCGACGCGCAGGACAAGGGCGCGCTGGCCGCGATGGTCGACTTCGTCCAGAACGTCGATCGGGTGAATCACGAACACGACGCCACCGACGCCGATGGCCAAGTCGTCTTTCCGGCGTTAATTCCTGGCGCCACGTACCAGTTCATGGAAGTCAAGAACGGGAAAATGGTCAACGGACGAGAATTCAAAGTCACGGCCGGCCAAAAGCTCGACCTCGGCGAGATCACCTATGACAAAGAACAGAAGTAGTGTTGCGAATCTCCACGCTGACTTGTCGTTTTGTCTTCACCCCATTGCATAGCGGCTTAGGGTAACCGGCATGTCCCTCATCGACGCAACCACCGCCGCGACTTGGGCGCCTTACGAACCAAGCGACGCCGAGCCCTGGAACCTGGCGCGGGTGGTCCATCTGCACCGCCGCGCCGGCTTCGGCGCGTCGTGGCAGGTGATTCAGCGAGACTTGCGCGACGGGCCCGCGAAATCGATCGATCGGCTCCTGAATGCGCAGGCCGATCGAGCGGCGAGGGAGCCGTTCGAGAGTCTTGCCCGCACGATCGGTGACGCCGCCACCGCCTCGGGCAACGCCGGACGGTTGAAGGCGTGGTGGCTCTATCGCATGCTCCTCTCGCCCGATCCCTTGGGCGAGCGTTTGACATTGATGTGGCACAATCACTTCGCCACCAGCAATCGCAAGGTGCAAGATCTGTCGCGAATGCGCGAACAGAACGACCTGTTTCGCCAGCACTCCCGCGGGCGTTTAGCCGATTTGCTCTCCGCGGTAGTCAAACATCCGGCGATGCTCGTCTGGCTCGACGCCGATAGCAATCGCAAAGGGCACGCGAACGAAAACCTGGCCCGCGAGTTGATGGAATTGTTCACGCTCGGCGTCGGCCATTACACCGAGAGCGACGTGAAAGAAGCGGCCCGCGCTCTGACCGGCTGGGGAATCGTCGAGAACCAGTTCGGCCTGCAACCGGTGCGCCACGACGACGGCGAGAAAGTCGTTCTCGGACGGCGCGGCAATCTCTCCGGCGACGAACTGCTCGAACTTCTCGTCGCCCAGCCCGCCACGGCGCGCCGCGTGGCCTGGCGAATCGCAAATGCGTTCCTCGGGGAGCACCTTGCCACGGACGAGGCGATCGACGCCTTGGCCGCTGGGCTGCGCGAGCGAGATCTTGACCTCGATTGGGCCGTGACAACCCTGCTGCGTTCGCAACGCTTCTTCTCCGCGGAGAATCTCCGAGCGCGCGTCGCGAGTCCCGTTGATTTTGTGGTCGGGGCTCTCTCGGCGCTCGAACTGAACGCCTCGCCCCCCAGCACGCTCTTATTGGCCGATTGGACCGCGCGGATGGGGCAGGAGCTTTTCTACCCGCCCAATGTTGGCGGCTGGCGCGAAGGGCGCGGCTGGCTGTCTTCGCGAACGATCGTCGCGCGGGCGAGCTTTGCCGCGGCGCTGGCGCGCGGTGAGTTGTGGTCTCCCGCGCAGGCCCCGGCGCTCGCCGCATTATGCGAGCGGCATGGTGTGGCCGTCGAACTCGAGTCCGCTGTCCGGTGGTTTGCAGATCTGCTTTGGGGCGAAGCGCCAACGCTCGCCGTGGAAGAAGTTGTCACGGCTGCCGCCGAAGCGCCTGAGGCCGAACGTCTCGGCCGCGCCGTTGCGCTGTTGCTTGCCCGACCAGAAAGCCAAATGAACTAAAATAGGATCCGAAAACCGCTGTGGGGCAGGAGACTGTCTCGATTTCGCTCCGACTTCGCGCGGCTCGCTCAAGCTTCTTTCCCGAGGAGTTGGGGCGGCCCTGCACAGCGGGGCGAATCGAGATAGTCACAGCGGTTTTCGGATCCTTGCTACACACTCTTTATTTAATGGAGGGGCCGACATGTTGTCGCGACGAAAATTTTTGCGATCGAGCGCACTGTTCTCCCTGGCGCCGCTACTCCCGTCGATTCTTGCTCGCACAGCCCGCGCCGCCGGCGCAGCGCCAGACGCTAGGGCGCTGGTCGTGATCCAACTCGACGGCGGCAACGACGGCCTGAACACGGTCGTCCCCTACGCCGACGACGGCTATGCAAAAGCGCGCGTCAAGTTGCGGCTTGAAGTCAACAAATTACACAAACTCGACGATCACGCCGCGCTCCACCCCAGCATGCGGGCCGCCAAAGAATTGTTCGACGACGGGCGGCTCGCCATCGTGCATGGAGTGGGCTATCCCAATCCCAACCGCTCGCATTTCGAGAGCATGAAGATCTGGCACACGGCCCGCGCGCTCGACGCGCAAGGAGACGGCAACGGCTGGCTGGGGCGAACGCTCGACCGCATGCCAGCGGACGTGAAGCAAAAGCCGGCCACGGCGATCTTCGTCGGCCAGCAAGATCCGCCGGTTGCGCTGTGGGGCAGAAAGTCCGAGACGATTGCGCTGTCGGACGAAGACGATCTCAAGTTGCAGTTGGCGATTCCGCCGCCCCGCGCGGGCTCTGAAAAAACGGCTGAGGCGGGCTCGCTCGATCAATTCGTGGCCCGCGAAGTCCTCTCGGCCTATTCGGCCGCGCAAGACTTTGGCGAGCGGCGCGCCCGCGCAGCAGGCGCCCGCGCAGCAGGCGCCGGCGCGGAAAAATACCCCGACACGCAGCTTGCGACGCAATTGAAACTGATTTCGCAACTGCTCCAAGGGGACAGCCAGGCCCGGGTTTATTACGCGATCCAGTCAGGCTACGACACTCATTCTTCGCAGCTCTATCCGCACGGCCAGTTGCTGCGCGAGCTCGCCGAGGGAATGAAGGCTTTCCTCAACGACCTGAAGCGAGCTGGGCTCGACGATCGAGTGGTGGTTCTAGCCTTCAGCGAGTTCGGCCGCCGCGTCGCCGAGAACGATTCGCAAGGGACGGACCACGGCACGGCGGGCCCTGTCTTCGTGGCAGGCCAGCCGGTGAAAGCCGGGCTGATCGGCGCCGCGCCGAATCTGGCGGACCTGCAAGACGGCGACTTAAAAACGCAACACGACTTCCGCCAGGTCTACGCCACGCTGCTCGATGATTGGCTTGGCGTCTCGTCGGGCGAAGTGCTCGGCGCTAAATTCGAGCGTCTGCAGATTTTGCGTGGGTGAGAGACGTCTTTCGGCTTTCGCGCTGATCGGGCGGGACTCGATTAGAATAACAAGATGCCCTCCGCATCGCCTCGCCCCCGCTGGTTCCAGTTTTCACTACGACGCATGTTCGTCGCCGTGACTCTGTTGGCGATTCCGCTCGGCTGGCTGGCCTGGCAAGAGCGTCTGGTGCGAAATCGGCAGGCCATGCGCAGACAGATTGAGCAGAGCGGCGGCGCCGTGTTTGTCCAGGACATGGACTGGTTGTCTTCAGGCGAGTCGCGAACGATTCGTGCAGGAAACTATGGCTCCAAGGTTTCTTCGCTTCGGCGATGGCTCGGCGACGAGCGCGCCGATTTCATTTGCTTCGATCGTCAGTTGACCGACGAAGATCGCCGAGCGATCTCCGCCTTCTCGGAAGCGGAGATTACCGCGATCCCGTGATCTTGCGGGGAGCAATGCGCAATTCGGCCCTGCTTCAAGGAGAACTGCAAAGTGCCGCCGGAGAGGTCGCCAACGGGCGTGTGCCACCGGCTCAGCCGGTGCGGAATTGGAATAGCACTGGCAAATCCAGTGGCACACGTGGAGCCTGCATCGGCGCCACGCGTGACTTTGCAGTCCTCCTGGCCCTGCTTCCGGCAGTGTCCCAGGGCCGTGGTGTTAAAGGCGCCCGAGAAAGAAATTTGCGCTACACGCCATACCGATTGGCCGCAATGACCATGTATGCGCAGAACTCCAATAACGTGAGTGCGATCGACGCTGCAAAAACCACTGCACTCTTTCCCCAAAGAGGCCATCTTGATGGGGTCGCGCAGCCGACAATCAATCCGTTAACGATCAGCGCCGTCATTGCCGGAAGCAAAAAGATCAGGATGTCGGAATTCCATATAGAAGTACCAAAATAACCATCGATCCGGCGTTGCCTATACATTAGCAAGCCAGCGGTGCAATAACTCGCGCCGGCAATAAGCAGCACGGCGACAGGTGCAGTCCACTGAAACCAGCGGCGGCGGGGTGGGGCGGGCATGGTCATGACCCCGCAATTGTAGATCAGACGATCTGGTTTAAGCAACGAAGGCCGCTGGCGGGTAGTGTCCTAATTGTGTGTTGCCGGGTTCTTCCAGAGTTCCGGATACATGTCTCCGCTGATCGTCAATGCCAAGCCACCCTCGATCGCCCGCTTGCATACTTCGCTGAATTCTCCAATCTGCGGATGCACTATGCCGGATGCGGCCAAGCTCTCAAGTCCCCGATCAAGCAGTCCGAGTTGGTCATTCGGAACAATGAAAGTCGGGGCCTTGTACTTAAGGAGTGCGATCCCATGCAAAATCACGTACGAGTCTTTTGAAGACCTGCAATTCTCGAAAATTAGTTCGTAGAATCGCTGATTCAGATAGATCGCTTTATGTTCGCAGTGGTCATCCGGCGGATTCCGCGAGTAACACACTAGAAATGCCACGATAGAACCTCCCAATCAGGCTACTCGCTCAGTACAGCCACGAACAATTCGTCGAAGCTCCAAACATGCCCCTCCAGCCCAGCCATCAGGCAAGCCGTTCCGCGTTTCTTGCCGCTCTTGCCCGGCTCGCGGGTCTGCCAGCAGTAGTTGTAGTAAGCCGCGAACATCGCGAAAGCGCACTCCAGGTTGCGGAGCTATTTCGAGTACACTCCACTTATCCACGACACATGCGTCGACTTGGCGACAAGCCGATGGATGACGCCGATTAACCCGCCGCCCGCTCGATGCGGATATTTTTTCCGACGTTTATTGACGTGGTTGTCCCATGCCCACCCCACCCTACCCCGCCGCCGCTGGTTTCAGTTCGGACTGGCCACGATGTTCGTCGTGGTGACGCTGGCTGCGGCCTTCGTGGCCTATCACGCCAACTGGATTCGACAACGGCGTGAGATTCAGTATGAGATTCAGGATGACGGCGTCCCACGTCTAATGGCGTTGAATGGAAACCATTGCCCGATCGCACCTGGACTGCTATGGATGTTCGGCGAAAGCGGCACAGAAGCGATTATTATATTCCCGACCGGACAAGACATTGATGCTGTTGTGAAGGCGAGGGCACAGCGGTTATTTCCAGAGTCGACCGTCGAGATTATCGGCGAAACGCCTGAATAGATCCCTTAACTTAGTGCCATTCAGTCTTAGCGTACGACCGATGGCGACCAACTTTTTCCTAGGACACTACCCGCACACAATCTTAAGACACATATAACCGCCTGCCGGGGCCGATTGCGATTGGCGTCGCCGCCGAGTTAAAATACCAGTTCGCCCTCGCCGTCACCCACCCAGGATTCGCCGCCATGCCTCGGTCTTGCTGTCGTTCTCCTTTAGTTTCCCTTCTGCTCGTCTCCGCTTTCTGGGCGCTGTTCGTTCAGCCGGTCATGGCGCAGAAATCGGCCGAAGAGGAGTTGAAGGCGCTCCGGCCGGCCGCCGGGATGGAGGTTTCGATCTTTGCCACCGAGCCGATGGTGATCAATCCGTCGGCCATCGACGTCGACACTCGCGGGCGGGTGTGGGTCGCCGAGATTCGATATTATCGCAGCGCCGCCAAGGAGCCGCCGCAGGACCAGATCAAAGTTCTCGAAGACACCGACGGCGACGGCCGCGCCGATAAGATGACCGTCTTCGCCGAGGGGCTGTTCTGCCCGATGAGCATTTGCGTGGCCGGCGACAAAGTCTTCGTCGCCACCAGTCCCGACCTCTGGATGTACGAAGACAAAGACGGCGACCTGAAGGCAGATGGCCCGCCGCAGAAAATCCTCACCGGCTTCGGCGGTAAGAACCACGATCATGGCGCCCACAGCCTGGTGCTGGGCCCTGATCATAAATGGTGGATGTCGCACGGCGACCAGGGTTTCGACGTCAAGGGAAAAGACGACAGCCACATCAAGTATCAATGGGGCGCCGTGATTCGCGGCGAGCTCGACGGCAGCCAGCTTGAAATGGTGGCGCAGAACTTCCGCAATCCTTACGAAGTCTGCGTCAGCTCGTTCGGAGAATCGTTCTTGAGCGACAACGACAACGACGGCAACTTCAGCGCGCGGATTTGCTGGATTCTCTCCGGCGGAAATTACGGCTGGTTCGGCCATCCGCCCGCGAAGGTTTCGGCCGACGTTCCCTTCGGCGAGCATTGGCACTTCCGCGGCTTTACGCCCGGCTACGTGCCGGCGACCTTGGTGACCGGCTTCGGCTCTCCTTGCGGCATCTGCTTTTACGAAGGAGACGCCTTCGGGCCGCGCTACAAGAACGCGCCGATCCACGCCGACGCGGGTCCGCGCGAAGTGCGAATCTATCGCCACGAAAAATCGGGCGCCGGCATGCGGGCTACCAATGAAGTCATTTTATCGAGCAGCGAGGCCGATCGTTACTTTCGGCCCGACGACGTCTGCGCCGCTCCCGATGGCAGCCTGCTGGTCTCGGACTGGTACGACGGCGCTGTGGGCGGCCACGCTTACAACAATCCAACGCAGGGGCGGATCTTTCGCCTGACGCCGAAAGACAAAAAGCTGACCCGCGTCGGCAAGCCGGGCCCCTATAGTAATGTGTCCGACGCGCTCGAAGGTTTGAAAAGCTCCAACCTGGCGACGCAGTTCCTGGCCCGAGAGAAGTTGCTGGCTGATCCGGCGGAGAGCGCGCCTGGCTTGCAGGCGATGCTCAAGGCGGAAGATCCGAACCATCGAGCCCGCGCGCTGTGGGTGCTCGATCGGCAGGGCCTCGCCGGGCGGGCCGCAGTGTTTGCCGAGCTCAAGAGCCCCTCGGGACGGATGCGAGCGCTCGCCGTGCGAATTTTGCGACGCCACGGAGACCAGTACGCCAATCAGATTCTGCCGATGGCTAAGGATTTGGATCTTGAAGTTCGCCGCGAAGTGCTGCTGGCATTGCCCTCTATGAAAGGGGAAGTGGCGGACGAGGCGCTCCTCAAATTGGCCAGCGAGTACGATGGCACGGATCGGTACCTGCTCGAAGCCATTGTTGTGGCCGCCGGAGATCGCAAAATCAAGTTAGCCGGTAAGCTGGTCTCGGACGGACTGGCGACACTCGACACGATCGATCTCGTCACGGCGCTCGATCCGGACATCGCGGCGTTAGTGTTGTTGACGTCGCTAAAAGAGACCGGGCTCGACGACGCCGCGCGCATCCGAATCCTCGCCCGGCTCGGAGTTAGCGAGTCATCGGAAGCCTTCCGCGTGGTGCTGGGCGCCTCGATCGACCCTGCGCTGAGCGCCAGCGTGAGGAGCGAAGCCGTCAACATTCTGGGCGCTAACCTAAGTGGCCCTTGGAAAAAGCAGAAATCCGATTCTGAGATCGCCGACGCGGTTGCCAAATGGCTGTCGACGCCGGAGCTGCGCGACGCGGCCATCGAATTCGCAGGCGATCAAGACGTAACAAGCGCTGGCCCGGAGCTACTGACGATTGCAAAAAACGAGGACGCCGCGGTGCTCGTTCGGCGCAGCGCCTTGCGGTCCGCCGTCAAGCTCGACGACTCGGGCGCGGCGCCGCTTTGCGAGACCCTACTCGGCTGCCAGCACGCGGCGCTGCGGCAAGCCGCAATCGAAGGTCTGGTCGACTTGCAGGCCTGGTCGACCGTTAAAAAGCTCTTTGCCATGAGCGAAATTCCCATGGCGCTCAAATCAGCCGCCGCGGCCCGCGCCATGGAGAGGGCGGTCGGCGCCTTGGTCATGTTGCGCACGATCGAGGAGCAGGGCCTGCCGGAAGCTATTCGCCACGAAGTGTTGGCCCTGGCCACGAAGCACGCTGATACGAACGTGCGGATCCTCTTTGAACGTTTCATTCCGGAGGTCGATCGTCCCAAGCGACTCGGGGCCTCGGTCAAGCCGGAAGAAATCTTGTCCCTCGCCGGCGACCAGAAACGCGGCCAGCAGATTTTCTTCAAAAGCTCGGCCGCTCGCTGCAACGCCTGCCACAAGGTGAACGGCAAAGGGACGAACGTCGGGCCCGACTTGAGCCAGATCGGCAAGAAGTACGACTCGAAGGCGATGCTCGAAACGATCCTCGAACCGTCGAAGGCGATTGCGCCGGAGTTCATCGTCAACCTGGTCGAGACCGATAGCGGCACGGTGCTGGCCGGTTTCATCACGGAGAAAAACGACAAAGAGATCGTGCTGAAAGACGCGCAGGGCAAATCGCACACCATTCCCTCGGCCGAAGTGGTTGGCGTGCATCCGCAAAAACTTTCGATCATGCCGGAATTGGTGCTACAAGAAATCACGGCGCAAGACGCGGCGGATCTGCTGACCTATTTGGCGTCGCTCAAACCCAATGAGCCGGCGGCCGGACAATG
>DASXPZ010000122.1:0-2840 GCA_036493275.1 Pirellulales bacterium | reverse complement strand
CAAAAACGCCGGCGCTTGCGTGGCGATTGTCGTCTCGCGTTACAACGAGTCGATCACCGGCAAGCTGCTGGCTGGCGCCGTGGCGACGCTGGCCGAGCATGGCGTGGCGGATGACAACGTGACCGTGGCCTGGGTACCCGGCGCGTTTGAGATTCCACTGGTCGCGCACACCATGGCTCACAGCCGGCGCTACCTGGCCGTGATTTGCCTGGGCGCCGTGATTCGCGGCGAAACGACGCACGACCAGCACATCAACCGCGCCGTGAGCCTGCAACTGGCCGAGATGGCGGTCCGGACCGGGACGCCGGTATTGTTCGGTCTGCTGACCTGCGATACCCTCGAACAGGCAATCCATCGCGCCGGAGGAAACGTAGGAAACAAGGGAAGCGAGTGCGCGCAGGCCGCCTTGGAGATGATCGACCTGCTTGCCCAACTCCCCCGGCCCAACAAGGCTTAGCGTCGGATCGCGCCCCCAGATAGCCTGCAACCAGCCGCCAAAGCTCGCCGCAAGGCGACAGCCCAATCGCCTCCTACCAGAACCGCTTCCCTCCCGTTTTTGAATCCCGTTTAGATCCGCAAGGAATCGATCGCCATCATGGCCCGACGTAGTCGAGCTCGCGAAGTCGCGCTGCAAGTTTTGTTTCAGGACGACCTGAATCCGGCCACCAATCCCGGCCGGGCCGATGAGTTTCTGCAATCGCGCCTGCAACAGCCGGAATTGATTGAGTTTGCCCGTTCGCTCGTCGCAGGGGTCCGCCGCAACCAGGGCGAGCTCGATGAACAGCTCTCGCGCACGGCCGAAAACTGGAGCCTGGGCCGAATGGCGGCCACGGATCGCAACGTGCTGCGGCTGGGAGCGTTCGAAATCTTGTATACTTCAACGCCGGGCCGCGTGGCGATCAACGAGGCGGTCGAGCTGGCCAAACGCTTCGGCACGGCCCACAGCGCCCAGTTCGTCAACGGCATCCTCGACCGCTTCCTGGCCGGCCATCGAGAAGAGTAGCCCACGAGCGACACTTCGCTCCCGCTAATTCTTCCACACACAGGCGCGCTCTTCCCCGATCAATCCACCAGCCAGCCAAGAGACTCGACGATGGGTATTTTCGACCGCTTCAAAAAAAACCCCGAGACTCCAGAGCCCGCGCCGCCCGACGCTGCAGCCCCGCCCGACGCCGCCCTTCCGCCCGCGCCCGACGCTGCCGCGCCGGGTTCGCCAGCGGTTCCCGCCGCGCCGGCCTCTGCCGCAGAAGCAGCAGCCGCTCAAACCCTCGCCCCGCCCGCGTCCTCGGCTCCAACGCCCTCGGCGCCAAAACCCGCACCCGCCCAAAAGCCCGCGCCAGCGCCCACTCCCTCTCCCGCTGAGCCCGAGGCCCCCGCCAAGCCCGCCGGCTTCTTCGCCCGCCTCAAAGCCGGCCTGAAGAAGACGACGCAGATCCTCAACACCGACATCAAAGACCTTTTCAAGACCGAAGGCCGCTTCGTCGACGACGAGTTCCTCGAAGACCTCCGCGAGATCCTCATCAAGACCGACATGGGCGTAAAGCCCGCCGGAGAGCTGATCGACCAGGTCCGCGTCGATTTCCGCGGCCGCGTGGTCCACATGCACGAAGTCGTCGAAACCCTCAAGAAGAAGCTCTATCAACTGCTGGAGCAGACCGAAGCCCCCATCCGCTTTGCCGATTCCGGCGTGACCGTGATCATGGTCGCGGGCGTCAACGGCGCCGGCAAGACGACCTCGATCGCCAAGCTCACTCGCCTGTTCACCGGCCAGGGCAAAAAAGTAGTCCTCGGCGCCGCCGACACCTTCCGCGCCGCGGCCGTCGAGCAACTCACCATTTGGGCCGGCCGTCTGGGCGCCGAGATCGTCACGGGCGAAGCCAAGAGCGACCCGGCCAGCGTCGCCCATCGCGCGGTGGCCCGCGCCGTCGAAACCGGCGCCGAGGTCTGCATCATCGACACCGCCGGCCGTTTGCAGACGCAGCAGAACCTGATGAAAGAACTGACGAAGATCCACAACGTGATCGGCAAAAAAGTGCCGGGCGCCCCGCACGAAGTGATTCTGGTCCTCGACGCCACCACCGGCCAGAACGGCATCAGCCAGGCCAAGAGTTTCAGCGAGGCCGTGCAGTGCTCCGGCATCGTGTTGGCCAAAATCGACGGCACCGCCAAAGGAGGCGTAGTGGTCGCCATCCGCCAGCAAGTCGGCCTGCCAGTCAAATATCTCGGCGTAGGCGAAAAAGCCGAAGACCTCACCCTCTTCAAGCCGCAAGACTTCGTCGACGCCATGTTCGAAGACCTGGTCCCGCCGCCGGCGCGCAAGGCGTCTTAGGGGCGGGGGCGCGCAGCGGCGCCGCCATTCGAACGGTGCTCTAAGACTGAATGTCGCTCGGACCCAAACAGGCCGGCGGAACGAAGGGGTGAACTACATGGATGAAAAAAGCTTCCGTCCTTCCGTCCACTTTGTTTCTTCCGACAGACGACAAGCCGACGAAGGCTTTATTTGAGTTCGTGGACAGAATCGTAAAGCCACGAAAATGAAGTATGTCAAAATTGCAAACAAGCTGATTCAAGAGAGGTAAAGCATGTCCCATCCGGGCTGGACGCTGATTGTCATCGGCGTCCTGATCGCCGTGATTGGTCTTCTCTGGATGCTGATCCCTTCAATCCCTTGGCTGGGTCGGCTGCCGGGCGACATCGTGGTCGAGCGGGATAATTTCCACCTTTACTTCCCGCTGGCGACGTGCGTGCTGTTGAGCCTATTGCTAACAGCCGGCATGTGGATCGTCCGGCATTTTTCTCGCTGACAAAAATCATAGATTTAGCGCCGATGGGTATAAAAG
>DASXPZ010000121.1:0-2295 GCA_036493275.1 Pirellulales bacterium | reverse complement strand
AGTTCGCGAACGTTGCCCGGCCAGTCGTAAGTCGTCAGGGCGCGCATCGCTTCCGGAGATATGCCTTCGATGCCGCGTCCCATTTCCTGACTGTACTTGCGCAGGAAATAGGTCGCCAGCAGCGGCAGGTCGGCGCGGATTTCGCGCAGCGGCGGCATGTGGATGTGGATGACATTCAGCCGGAAAAACAGGTCCTGGCGAAACCGCTTCTGACGGACCATTTCGGCCAGGTTCTGATTCGTGGCCGCGATCACGCGCGCGTCGGTGTGAATGGGCTTGGATCCGCCTACGCGGACGACAATTTTTTCTTCCAGCACGCGCAGCAGCTTGGCCTGGCCGCTGAGGCTCAAGTCGCCGATCTCATCCAAGAACAGCGTGCCACCCGAGGCCAGCTCGAATTTTCCCTGATGGCTTTCGTGCGCGTCGGTAAACGCCCCCTTTTCATGGCCAAACAACTCGCTTTCGAGCAATGTCTCGGTAATGGCGGCGCAATTAACCGCGATGAACGGCTCGTCGCGACGGCGGCTCAAGTAATGGATCGACTGGCTGACGACCTCCTTGCCCGTCCCGTTTTCACCCAAGATTAAAATGGCCAATTCCGTGTCGGCCACGCGGCGGATCGTCGAACGCAAAGCTTCAATCGCGGGGCTGTGGCCAATGAGCTGCACGCCTTCGGCGGCTTGCTCGACAATATGCCGATGGCGCGACAACAGCTGCTCGAACTGCTGCGTGTTCTCTAATGCGATGGCCGCGTGGCCCGCGAGTTCCGTGAGCGCGTGTTCATCATCCGCAGAGAAATCGCCTGCGAGTTTGTTGATGACTTCGAAGGCGCCAAATAACTCGCCGCTGCTGCCACGCAAGGGCACGCACAACAGCGTGCGCGTGCGATAGCCCAAATCGCGATCGACTTGCCGATCAATGGATGACTGATCAGCCGAGCGGATCCGCGCCGGCATTCCGGTCCTCACCACCTGCCCGACCACGCCGGCGTTGTCCGGAATTCGAAGTTCGCCCCCGGCGACCCCTAGCGCTGGGCGTCCGACTAGCGTGTGATTCGGCCGATCCCAAAGAAAAATACTGGCGCGATCGGCGCCGAGCAGGCGCGTGGCCGCCTCGGCAATTTGCACGAGCAGCGGCTCCATCTCATTGGTTTGATTCCATTGGCTGGCGATACTGAGGATCGCTTCCAAGCGCGAAATGCGGCTACGCTCGTTCTCTCGTTTGCGCGCTGAGTGTAGCGCAGCCCCGAGTGCCGCGGCCGCATACTGCAATCGTTCTAATTGCTTCGCATCACCGCTTGGGATCGCGAGCAGCAGGATCTCACTCGTGGTGGCATGGGCCGCCAGCGGCAGCGCCGCCCAGCCGCCGCCGGCTCGCGGTGCTTCGAGATCGAGTGATTCGGCCATCAGTTCAAGGGGGAGCGCCTTTTGCGGACCGGTCGTCGCGACCAATCGCCAAGCGCCGGATTCCAGCACCGCCACACAGGCCGTTTCGGCCCGGGCGAAGCTCGCCACGGCTGGCAACATGGCCGACAAAAAAGCATTCTCTGAGTTCGTCTCGGCCGCGTACCAGCCGAGTTCAGCAGCCAGAGCGGCTAAGTCGGGGCGCTGCCGCAGAATGGCTGGCGCGATCGGGGACTCAAAATGATTCTGGGAGGAAGTTGCCAAGATGCGACGGGATTTCCTAGTGAATGTTGAGCAGAGACCGGATATCTCAATGTTAGCTTGTGTCGTCAGTATGACAACTCATGTTTGTGTCAAGTTGGGTTCATTTTGCCTGTGGTTAGAACAGATTGAGTTTGGTCGGCCACGCCTGAAGCCCTCCCCACCGAAGTTGACCCCGGGCGGCAAGGCGTTATCTTCTGGCCTTTCAAGCACCGACTGCGGCCATGAAATGGACAATGGGAGGTCCGATGGGCTTATTCGAGGGAAAAAAGGGACTGATCCTCGGCGTTGCCAACGATCACTCGATTGCCTGGGCAATCGCCCAGGTGATCATGGCCGAAGGTGGGCTATGCGGTTTTACGCACCTGCCCGACCGGCCCGATGACGAGCGGCAGCGCAATCGCAGGCGCGTTGCCATGCTGACCGACACGGCGCCCAATGCCAAGTTTTTGGTTCCACTGGACGTATCGAAAGACGAGCAGATCGCCGAAGTGATGGAGCGGGCCGGCGCCGAGTTCGGGAAGATTGATTTCCTGCTGCACGCCATCGCGTTTGCCTCGATGGACGATTTGAAGCGCGACACCATCGAGACCAGCCGCTCGGGCTTCTTGATGGCCATGGAGATTAGCGC
>DASXPZ010000120.1:0-1607 GCA_036493275.1 Pirellulales bacterium | reverse complement strand
GAACACGGCGCCATCGAGCACGCGCAAGGAGCGCTCGACTTCGATGGTGAAGTCAACGTGGCCGGGGGTATCGATGATGTTGAAGCGATGTTCCGGAAACGACAGGTCCATGCCCTTCCAGAAACAGGTGGTCGCCGCGGACGTGATCGTGATCCCGCGTTCCTGTTCCTGCTCCATCCAGTCCATGGTCGCGGCGCCTTCGTGCACTTCGCCAATCTTGTGATTGACGCCGGTGTAGAAAAGGATGCGTTCCGTGGTCGTAGTCTTCCCTGCATCGATGTGAGCCATGATGCCGAAGTTACGATAGCGGTCGATTGGAGTGTTGCGAGCCACGTTGATTTTCCTCAATCCTTACTGGGGTCCGCCTAGATAAGGGCGAACCCGTCGAATTCATCACCAGCGGTAGTGCGAGAACGCCTTGTTGGCTTCGGCCATGCGATGCGTCTCCTCGCGCTTCTTGACTGCGGCGCCGCGGTTTTCGGCGGCTTCCAGCAGTTCGGCGGCGAGCTTGCGCGGCATCGAATTCTCGCTGCGCTTGCGCGCCGCCTCGATTACCCAGCGCATCGCCAGCGCCAGCCGGCGCGACGAGCGCACTTCGACAGGGACCTGATACGTGGCACCACCCACGCGGCGCGACTTCACTTCGACGGCCGGCGCTACGTTGCTCAGCGCCTTCTCGACCAGCTCGATCGGGGTGGAATTTTTCTGGCCGATCTGGTCGATCGCGCCATAGACGATGCCTTCGGCCACCGACTTCTTGCCGCTCTTCATCACCATGTTGATGAAGCGGGAAATCAGCTGGCTGCCGTGCTTCGGGTCAGGCAGCAATTCGCGAGTGGGGGTATTGCCTTTTCTCGACATGATAGGTGTCCGATATTCCTAAAGGTCAGGCGCCTTTCGGGCGCTTGGCGCCGTACTTCGAGCGGCTCTGGCGACGCTTGGTCACGCCAGCCGCATCGAGCGAGCCGCGCACCGTGTGGTAGCGAACGCCCGGCAGGTCCTTCACGCGGCCGCCGCGGATCAGCACGACCGAATGTTCCTGAAGGTTGTGGCCTTCGCCGCCGATGTAGCTGATGACTTCGAAACCGTTGGTCAGGCGCACCTTGGCGACCTTGCGCAGCGCCGAGTTCGGCTTCTTCGGCGTCGTCGTGTAGACGCGCGTGCAGACGCCGCGGCGTTGCGGGCAGTTTTCCAGCGCCGGCGACGCACTCTTGTACGTCTTCGCGCGCCGCGGTTTGCGCACCAACTGATTGACTGTCGACATTCGATGATTCCAGGTTTCGCGGCCGCATCGGCCACACTGATTTTTTTCGCTCGTCCCTGATCAAACAGCGGCCGTCCTGGCCGCACTTTCAACAAAGCTTTGAGACGAAAAAACAGGCCGGGACAAAGTCCGGCCTGTTGAGTTGCATGGTTTCTAGGCGCCCGGCGGACCGGCCGAATACGGCCCCGTCCGCCAAAATCCGTTTGGCGATCACGAGGAACCTCCTGTCCCCCATCTCGCTTTTCACGCCTCGATAACTTCCACCCGTGAATAAAGCGGGCGAGTTAGCAGCGGGATTTTATCCGGTCCAACCCTGTCTTGCAAGGGCTGGCCTTACCTCGGA
>DASXPZ010000119.1:0-1672 GCA_036493275.1 Pirellulales bacterium | reverse complement strand
CAATGCACTGGAATTATTGAAGATCGACGGCGATCCGGAGACCGCCGACTGGGCTCGGCAATTGATGTAATCGTTCACGCCCCGGTCCAATTCGGGGAAAACTGCTCTTCGCGCCGGAGGCGATTTTGATCAGACATGGGGCATGTCGCTCGATCAGATTAGGGACGAACTGATTGCTCGCCAAACGCCTGAGGCACAGGCCATTATTCGGCTGCTGCTGGCGAAGATCGTGGAACTGGAACAACGGCTGAACAAGACGCCGCAGAACTCTTCGCTTCCGCCTAGCACGCAGCATCCGCACGCCAAGCCACCGGCGGCCAAGCCGAAGTCGAAAAAGCAACGCGGCGGGCAGCCGGGCCACGCGAAACACGAGCGGTCGTTGATTCCCAGCGACGCTTGTGACCACGTCGAAATTCTCAAGCCCACCGAGTGCCGCCGCTGCGGTACGAAGTTGTTGGGCGATGATCGAGAGCCGTTGCGGCACCAAGTGTGGGAACTGCCCGAGATCAAGCCGCACGTCACCGAGTATCAACGGCACCGTCTCGCCTGCCGATGCTGCGGCGAGACGACCTGTGCCGCGCTTCCGCCGGGCGTGCCGCCAAGTCAGGCCGGGCCGCGGTTGGTGGCCCTGACGGCGTTGCTCATGGGCTGCTTCAAACAAAGCAAGCGGCGGGTCGCCTTGTTCCTGGAACAAGTCCTGAATCAACCCTGTTCGCCGGGCTGGGTGGTCAAACTGCAAGATCAGGCGACCGCCGCCCTCACGCCCCCCTACGAAGAATTGGCCGGGCAGTTGCCGGCCGAACCCGTGCTGGGCATCGACGAATCGCCGACCAAGGAAGCCCGGAGCAAAGCGTGGCTGTGGACGTTCGTCGCCAGCACGTATACGGTCTTTGCGCTGCGGACCACGTGCGCCGCCACGGTCCTGCAGGACCTGCTCACGGATGCGTTCGACGGCGTGGTGAATTGTGACCGGGCGAAGATGTACTGGAAAGTCGGCCGGCCCCAGTGGTGCTGGGCGCATCTGAAGCGGGATTTTCAGGCGCTCATCGATCATCCGGACCACCAGGTGAAACGGCTGGGACGTGATCTGATGCGACCGACGCGCCAGTTGTTTCGCCATTGGGCCCGCTATCGCGACGGGACGATCACCCGCACGGGCATGTTGCGTTTGATGCGACCGATCCGCGAGGAGGTCGACGCCTTGCTGCTGCGCGGCGCGTTCAGCGGCAACGCGAAATTGGTCGGGATGTGCAACCCGCTGTACGATCATCGCGACTGGCTGTGGACGTTCCTGGACGTCGAAGGGGTCGAGCCAACCAACAATGTCAGCGAGCGTGCCTTGCGCCCTGCGGTCATCTGGCGAAAGCTGTCGTTTGGCACGCAAAGCGCCCGCGGCAGCCGGTTCGTGGAGACGATCCTGACGGTCGTCGAAACCTGTCACCGCCAATCTCGCAACAGCTTCGTATACCTCACCGCCGCCATGCAGGCCCACTTCGCCGGTCAACCCGCGCCGTCACTCCTCGCCGGGGGGTGAACGGTTACCGTGACGATGAATGGCGACTCTCCGAAGATTCACGAGCGGCTGGAAGAAGTCTTCAACTCGATCCCATGCGCGGTGGTTGGTTGCTGGCCGCTGCATGGTTGCCGCCTCGAGTACTATTTCGACTCCGAT
>DASXPZ010000118.1:0-2415 GCA_036493275.1 Pirellulales bacterium | reverse complement strand
TAGCACAGGAAATCTTTGCAATTCGCTCGCCAGTCGGTCATAGTGAGTGCGCTAATTTTTGTCAGGCTGATTCGAATTTCCACACGGGCGCAGCCATGGCGATCGAATTCCAATGTCCTCATTGCCAGGGGACTCTGCGCTTAAAGGACAAATTCGCCGGCCAGCGCGGAAGCTGTCGTTATTGCAGCGGCGAAATCGTGACGCCGAACCGAGCCGCGTCGGACGAGATGGAATTCACGTTGTCGGAGGATCAGCAGCATCCGGCGGAGGCCGCGAACGTTGCTTCCGTCTCGCAGCGGTCCGCTAAGACGAATCCCGTCGACGTCGTGCGGTCTTCGAGCCTTCGTTCCCCGCCCACTCCGCCGCCGCAAAAGCCAGCAGCACAGTCGGGAGAAGGCGCCGCCGAGCTCATTCGCTTCGATTGCGAGCATTGTGGCGCCAGTATGAAGTCCCCCGTTCGCGCCGCGGGTCGAGCCGTGGATTGCCCGCGCTGCCGTCAACGATTGCGGATTCCTGCAATCGCCCCGGCGCCATCCCGACTCGCCCGACCCATAACGCACAGCACGCCGCGCGCAATCCCACGCGCGACGCCACAACCCACCGGCCGGGCGAGCGACGATTTGGAATTGTTGCCAGAAGACCAGTTCAGCGACGCGTTAGCGGGCTCGACTTCGCGGTCAGCCACCGCCGGACCACTGCGTCCCTTGTCGGCGCCCAGGTCCATCGCAGCGGCGACGAAAAAGCGGAAACCGCAGCGATACTTTTGGCAGTCGCCCGGTATGCAAGCCCTCGGTGGTGTGTTGATGTCGCTCCTGGTGGTCGCCGGCGTCAGCTTGAAGTTCCTGCGAAAAGTGGTGACGCCCATTATGAATAGCGTCACGAATTCCAATCCCATCGCCCAGAACAGTCCGGCGCTTTCGCCCCCGGCCAAGGCGGAGGCTCCTCCGCAGCCCGTTTTGAATAACAACTCACCGCCGACTCCGATCATCGCGAGCAGTCCGCCGGTCCCTGCGCCCGTCGTCGAGTCCCCGCCTGTGATCCCCGCCGCAACGCCGATTGCCTCGATCGAGACGCCGCCGGCGTCGGTTGCCGAATCGAATCCCGCGCCGATCGTCCAGAACAGTCCCCCGCCGGTTTTCGCAAACAACCCGAGTTCTTCGCCGATCGTCGCCGAAGTCGAGCATGTCGTGAATCTGCTCGGCCAGAACTTGCAGATCATCCAGCAGATGACCGACGTCCCTTCGACACAGCGCCAGGCGGGAGCGTGGGCATTGCATCTGGTGGATCTGTATGACGCGATGCTGAAGCTGAATCGTTTCAAGGGACAAATCGTCTCGACGGGCGATAAGCAAAGAATCGACGATCTTGCCGAGCGCCTGATGAATGAGGTCGAACAGCTTGTTGAAATGATGACTCGGCTGGCGGAGACTCCCGCAATCCGTCCCATCATCAACAACGCCTTGGAGAAGGCGGTCGCTGCGCGCCCGAGTTCGGCGCTTGCGCAACTCGTCAGACTTTCCAATGGGCAGATCAACCCAGTTCAGAGCGTGGTGGCCGCGACACGATCGAGCGGGCAGAATTCGGGAGCGGCTGTCGCCCACGAGCGGATGACTGAAATGAAGGAAAGAGCGCGGCTCAACCGGGAAGCCTCGCGCGCCAGAACCGACGCCATGCGCGAGCGTCACTCGACGACACGAAACAGAGCCAGAGGAATGCAGCCCGGCAGGCGTCCCTGAACTCGGCGCGCGATCGATTTGAACTAATCTCGAGGGATCGCTCTTACCTTCAGACTGAATCGAGTTAATTGAGTGGGGCACAGCCATGGCGATCGAATTCCAATGTCCTCATTGCCAGGGGACTCTGCGCTTAAAAGACAAGTTCGCCGGCCAGCGCGGCAGTTGCCGTCATTGCGGCGGCGAAATTGTGACGCCCAGCCCCGCCGCGGCGGACGAGTTGGAAATGACGCTGCTGGAGGACGTCCCGGCGCCGGCGCCGCAGCCACAGGCGGCAAAGCCGGTGGCATCTGTTCGGCCGAAACCTGTCCCGCCGCGCCCCGCTTCGACCGCAAGCAACGGCGCGAGCGGCGTCGGCGATCTGGTTCGCTTCCGATGCGATCAATGCGGCGCGAGCATGAAGGCGCCGACCAGCCTCGCCGGGCGGTCGGTGACCTGCCCCAGTTGCCGTCAACGGCTACGCGTGCCGGGCGCCGCAGCTCCTCGTCCCACCGCGGAGCTTGGCGCACGGTCGTCCGCAGACGCTCCTTCACCTGCGCCGGTAGTTCGACCCGCTCCCCGCCCGTCAAAGCCTGCCGCGGCTACTTCGCAGAAAGAGGAGATGGAGCTACTGCCGGAGAACGACGAGCTGGAACTGTTGCCAGCGCAGGATGAAATGGTGCTTGCTTCGGACAATTCAACT
>DASXPZ010000117.1:0-5416 GCA_036493275.1 Pirellulales bacterium | reverse complement strand
GAAAAAGAAACTCGCCAGCCAGACGTCTCCCTTGAGCGAATCCAAAGAGAACGGCTTCCCCTGGCTATCGACCAGATCGGCGTCCGAGACCGTCGTCGTGTGATGCGAGGCGTTATTCGTGGCGCCGGTGGCCATGTTTTTCGCCCGCGAGTACTGGCGCCAAAAGGAGTAACCGCCGTACGCCGTCAGCATCGCCAGCAGAAAGCTCATCCAGAATTTCACGGCCGTGCTCATAACAGATCTCCCGCCGTGCGCTGCCTGGCAATCCAACAAGAGACGGCAAACATCGCCACAGCGAACAGGAAAGTAACGATCAGCGAAACGCCGAGCGACGGCAGGGCGTTCATCCAGTCGGCGTCGATCGCGGCGGCGCCCTCGCCTAAATATAGCAGCCGCCTGATCCCCGCGACGCCGTACGAGAGGGGGTTCGCCCACAAGATCCAATGCAGCCAGCCGGCATCTTCCGGAAAAAACGCTCCGGACAACAGCCACATCGGCAACAGAAACACGCTCATGATGGCGTGAAAACCCTGCGTGGAGTCCATTCGCCATGCGATCACAAAGCCGAGCGCCACCAGCGCGAACGCCACCAGAAACGAAAACGCCGCCGCCGCGATGACGCCGAGCAAAGAGAACTTCAAGCCCACGGTCAGGCCGAGCAGCAGGAACAACAGCCCCTGCCCGCCGGCCAACAGCGTGCCGCCGAGGATTTTGCCCAGCACCATCGACCAGCGCGGAATGGGCGCCACCAGCACCGCCTGCAAAAAACCTTCGCGGCGGTCTTCGATGATCGAGATCGTGGAAAAAATCGCCGTGAAGAGCAGAATCAGCGCCAGTGTGCCGGGGAAGAAATATTCGCGATAGCTGACGTCGCCGCCGGCCATTTGAAACGCCGGCCCTAACCCTGCGCCAAACAGCAGCCAGAACAGCACCGGCTGCCCAATTGCGCCGACGATTCGATTGCGCTGGCGCACGAAGCGAATCAATTCGCGCCAAGAGAGCGACCAAACCGCCGCGCCGGCGTGCCCGACGCTGGGCGCCGGGGGGACGGTGAATGTCGCGCTCGATTGCGGAGCGCGCGAGGCGCCCGCCGATCGATCGTTTTCGACCGTTACCGACGCCGGGCTCGTGCCATCTCACGCTTCAGCCAACGCTCGCCTCCTCCGCTTGCCAGAAGCGATGACCGGTGCGGGCGATGAAAACGTCTTCCAACGTCGGCTTGCCCATCGTGATCGATTGGATGCGACCGGGAAATTCTTCGACCAGTCGGGCGACCCAGCGATGCCCATCGGGCTGCTCGATGCGAACTCGCCCGTCGACCACTTTGGCCGCGATTTGCAGCCGCGCGGTGATTTCGCTCGCGAGCGCGGCCGGCTCGTCGCATTCGATGGTGACACTGTCGCCGCCCACGGTGGCGCGCAGCGCGTCGGGCGTGTCGAGCGCGACGAGTTGCCCGCCGCTGAGGATCGCCAGTCGATCAGCCTTGTCGGCTTCTTCCAACAGGTGGGTCGTGAGGACGACGGTCACCCCTTCTTCGCGGCGGACTTGTCGCAGGTATTCCCACATGTCGCTGCGCGCGGCCGGATCGAGCCCGGTGCTCGGTTCATCGAGCAGCAGCAATTGCGGCCGGTGCAATAAGCCGCTGGCCAGCTCGACGCGACGGCGCAGTCCGCCCGAAAGGGTTTCGACGCGGTCGCCGGCGCGGTCGGTGAGTTGAAAGCGGGCCAGCATTTCTGCGCGGCGCTGGCGAAAGGCGTGGCCCGAGAGCCCGTAGAGCTGCGCGTGCTGCCAAAGATTTTCGGCCACAGAGAGCTTGCGGTCGAGGCTGGGGGCCTGAAAGACGACGCCGATCCGCTCGCGGACCGGGCCTGCTTGCCGGGCGACATCGAGGCCGAAGATCTCGATCGCGCCGGTTTGAATGGGAATCAGCGTGGAGAGGAGGCGGAAGAGGGTCGTCTTGCCGCCGCCGTTGGGGCCGACGACGGCGAAGACTTCGCCCGCTTCGATCGACAAATCGAGACCGGCGATGGCCACGCGGTCGCCATAGCGATGCCTGACCTGGGAGACGCGGACGGCGGCCTTCACCATGACGACGACTCGGGTAAGACGTCCACTGCAATCCGCGCCGTGAGCCTCATGCGAGCTTCAATGATGCCCTTCGGCGGCGGGACTTAGCTCGGCCTTCAGTTCTTTCTGCACCTTGTCGTACAGCTTCGGAGGCTCCGCGGCGTGCTCTCTGCGTTCGGAAGAATAACGGCGAACCCGCATGCCGACATCGGGCACCAGCGCCATGATCAACAGCAACGACATGATCGAGGCGGGAATCGTCAGCACGTATTTCCAGTCAGCCTCGTACTTCAGATGCATGAAGAACAAGATCACCAGCATCGCCTTGGTGCAACTAACGGCCATCATGAAGCAACGGCCGACCATCGGCACGTGATGGTAGGGCCAGAGCTCCGAGTACGTGAAGAACGACGCCCCCGTCAAGACGCACAAGGCGATAAAGACGTAGACGTACTTGGCGATGCCGTGATCGTCGGTGTGCGAATCCGCTGCGTGGCCGTGGGAGCCAGAATGGCCCTGGGGCGAATGACCGGCGTCGTGCATGAAAAAACTCCGCTTAATATGTTCGCTACGCCAATGCGGGGCTGGCGGTTTTGCGACTTCTAAAACAGATACAACAGCGGGAACAAAAAGATCCATACCAGGTCGACAAAATGCCAATAAAGGCCGACATTTTCGATCATCACCGACCTCGAAACGTCGAGCGTCATGAATAACATCAGCACGAAGACGATCAGGCCGATGATCACGTGGACCGCGTGGAAGCCGGTGAGCAAGAAATAGGTGCTGGCCCACATGTTTCCGCCCGGAATGACGAACGGCAGCTTGCACGAATCGAGCAACTCGCGAAGGTAGACAACCTTGTCCACCCCTTGCGGAAAATGAAGCGGCAATTGCAGCCAGCGGTGATCGGCGCCGATGACCTCAGCGTGGCCGTGGGCATGCCGAGCAAACGAGGCGGGGGGCATGATCTCGTCAGCCAGTCGCTGGAGCGTTACGAGGTTCGTGCCGCTGAATTCTTTGCGCAGTTGCAGGCCGAGGGCCAATTGGTCCGCCTTGAGGTCTTTTTCGGCGTCACCCGTTAGGTCTTCTGGCGGGAGCTTGGCCAGCGGCGAAATCACGGCGTTCAATCGCAAACGGGCGGCGGAGCCGTAATCCAGGTCGGCCCGCTCGTAAATCCGGCGACTCAGTTGCGTCGCCGGGTAGATGCCGTGCGAGAACTTGGCGTTGTACTCATACATCTTCACGCCCAAGAAGACCGAGCCCAAGGCCAGTGTGATCAGGATCCAGATTTTGGCCAGGCTGGCCTTGTTGCTCTTCGCGCATTCCAGCGCCAGCACGATCGATACGCTGGAGCAGATCAGCACGAACGTATTGAAGGCGCCGACAGGCTCCGAGAGATGGACGTCGTGCGTGCTCGGCCAGTTGATCGCTCCGAAACGCATCACGATGTAAACGCCGATCAGCGCGGCGAAGAACATGATCTCCGTCGACAAAAACAGCCACATGAACAGCTTGCCGTTTGGCAGCGGCAAACCGGGCTGGTACTGCAGCTTCAAATGCGAAGCATGCCCATGATCAATTTCTGCGGCAATGGCCATGACTGGTCGCTTGCGCCTTTCTTATGGAAAACGAACCGCCGACTCCGAGCGAACCCAGAACAGCTACCCTTTGATGGGGCCAAACGTCAATAACACCAACACGCACGGCAAATAAACGAGCGACGCCCGCAACAGCAGCCGGGCGGAACTTTCATCCAAGCGATGGGCGAACCAAACGGCGCAGGCCGCTTGCCACACGCCCAGGATCAACACGGCGGCAAAATAGCCCAAGCCGGCCAATCCTTGCGTCGCCGGCAAGATGCTCACCGGAACGAGCGCCAAGGCCGAGACCACGGCCAGCCGGCCGGCGCGATGACCGGTGGGATCGACCACCGACAGCATTTTCAATCCGCCGGCCGCGTAATCATGGCGATAGATCCAGGCGATGGCCATGAAATGCGGAAACTGCCAGACGAATAAGATCAAAAACAAGGTCGCCACGCGCAGGTCGAGATCGCCCCCCATCGCCGTCCAACCCATCAAGATCGGTAGCGCCCCGGCCACGGCGCCAACGCCCGTGTTGTGCAGGGTTCGCGACTTCAGCGGCGTGTACACGCAGACGTAAAGCACCCAGCTCAAAAGTCCCAGCGCGGCGGTGAGCAAATTGACGGTTGTCGCCAACCAAACGACGCCGGCGATGGTCGTCACTCCGCCGAACCAGACCGCTTCGCGCGAGGAGAGACGGCCGGCGGGCAAGGGGCGATCCGCGGTTCGCGGCATGCGAGCGTCACTCTCGCGTTCCAACCACTGGTTCAGCGCGCTGGCGCCGGCGGCGACGAGCGCCGTTCCCGAGAGCGCAGCCAGCAGACGGTAAACGTCCGGCGCGCCCCAAGTGACGACGAAGGCGGCCACCGCCACGGTCACCAGTTCCAGAATCGCTATCCGCGGCTTGGTCAATTCGATGTAGTCGAGCACCTTGCTCAAGGAGCGCGGACGAGTTGATTCTTCGGCGGGAACTGCCGTGGAGACGATGCTCATGCGGGCGCCCCCGTGCTGGAGAACCGCGAGAGAGTATCAGTGACGGGTCGATCGACGGGCGTGTTGACCGAACCATCGGTCGAACGCGCCGGCGAAGCGACCGGCAGTAAGAGCGAGCGGAGCGCGACCAGAAGCGACGTGACCAGAATCAACGAGCCGGTCGCCACGTGCGCCGTCGTTACCAGCGCCTGCATCCGGCCTTCTTGATTGACGACAAACTCCTGCGCCCAGGCGTATTGGCTGAACCAGCGGGCCGGAAATCCATATTTCACCACCCACGATCCGGCGCCCAGGCACAGCTGGACGACGAGCAGCCCCAACAGGCAGAACGCCGGAAGGGTCACACCGGCCGGCGACCCGCCAAAGCGCATGGCCCGCAGCGCGACCATGAGGATGTGCGCGGCCAGCGCCGCGGCCACCAGCAAATGAAGCCACAAAGCCGCCTGAAAGACGCCCACGTCGGCGCCCACGCGAACGTGCCGCAATTGCGATCCGAGCACCAGTTGCACGTACGCCAAGAGAGTGGTCAAAAACGCAACGCGGCGGAACTTGTTGGCGCTGCGACCCAACGAAGCAGCTTCGTCGTCCGAGCTCAATGAGCTACTCGCGCCATGCAACCAGCGGCGCGAAGTCCAAACCGCCAGCGCCACGCTGAGCGCGAAAAACGCCGGCGCCACGCAACCGTGGATCTGCGCCAACAGGCGGGCGTCGAGCCGAACTCGCATCCCTCCCAGAACGCCTTGAGCGATCACCAAGACCAGCGCACCACA
>DASXPZ010000116.1:0-2506 GCA_036493275.1 Pirellulales bacterium | reverse complement strand
CCCGTGCGGCCGCCGGCAGCGACCGTATCGTAAACGGCAAAGCCCGTGTTCGGGTTGGCGTTGTAGCTGACGTCGGGGCTGGATCGGACACCGGTCGTTTGCACCGTGCGCTGGAAGCTGGGCTCGGTCTCAAAACGGCTGTAACCACCACCGCTGCCGCTCCAAGCGGTTTCGCTGCCCGAGGAAGAAAGCGTTGTTCCGCCGACGGACATCACGTTCGGCGATACGGCGGGCCACATGGCTTGCGCACCGTTATCGCCGGCCGACGCGACGAAAGTCACGCCGGTGTGACCGGCCGGAGTGGTGAAGTACTGATCGTACTGCCGTTCGCTGCTGAACTCGCCGCTGCCCCAGCTCATCGAGACCACCGACACGCCGGCATAGCTTCGCGCGGTGTTGACGGCGGCCATCAAGTCGGAAATGGAGCTGCTATTGGCCTCGACCAGGACGATGCCCGCGCCTGGCGCCATGGCGTGCGCCCATTCGACGTCGAGCGCGATCTCTTCGGACCAGCCGGCATCGGTGGCCGGCAGCCTGGTGCCGCCGGTCTGATTGACGACCGTCAACTTCGGGTCGGGCAGTCCGAAAGTGGTGTCAAAAACATGCACGTCGGAGGCGATGTTCGGGTCGTTGTAGGCGTCGACGATTGCGATCGTCTGGCCGGTGCCATCGCCTTGGATGCTGCCGTTGAACGTGACGCCGGAAAACGAATAGAGCTGCTTGACCTGGGCCGGAGTATAGCCGCGCGGCGTCGGATTAGTGACGGCCAGCGGATCGATGGCTGGGTGGGCAAGGATGCTATCGACGATGCTGATGGCCGACAGCAGCGCCCGCGATTCGAGTGGTTCAAGATGCCGCAGACGACGGCCGCCGCGTGGCTTAACACGGGACGGACGCCGACGAGATCGCAGGCGGAACATGCTTCACTCCATCTAGTATTTGCCCCGAATACCTGTGATTAAATATCGGAGCGATGACGGTCAAGCCCAAATGCCGGGGGAACGAGGGCACGCTTGGCCCACTTGGCAGCCCGCTCGTTTGAGGTGGTGGCTCTCGGTCCGTTCCGGCGGCGCGAGCGCGCTTACCAAGTACATACGCAAGCAAGGAGTAAAAGCGCGCGCGAAAAACTTATCTTAGGTCGCGATTTCAAATCTGCGCGGAATGACATTTGGAACGCGCAAAAACATTTGACAGGCCAGCGGCCTGCCGCCTAGGATGAACTTTTCTAGTGCCGCTGCTTCAATACCCATCAAGCCGGCACGGCTGGGCATCTCGGGGACGGAGCTTGCTCGTGCGAAAGAGACGAAGAGGCAACTCTCGCCGCTGGTCGGCGATCGAAAATCTACTCGTGACGGAACGTCTGGAGAGCCGGCTGGCGCTAAGCCATGCGCCGCTCGCGATCGAGGACTTTGGCGCTTTTCCGGTCGATCCCCGCCTATCGATGCCGGGCGTGCGCGATCAGGCGCAGTTTGCGCCCGTCATGCATAGCGAGATCGCGCCGGGCTGGGATGGCGGTGTCGCGCCCGGCGGGATGCCAGGCCAGAGCTATGTCAGTGACCCGCGGCACGACGGCGGGATTGGTTACTCTGGCCCGGCGAATGCCTTTGTTCCATTGCGCGAAGCACTGAATTCTACGCCAGTTGTGGTCGTGTTTGTCGTGGTGCAGGAGTATGTTCCCGCGCCCACGATCGAGGTTAGCGCGTCGCCACAAGCAGTCATTGAACGGGCGAGCGCGGGGCCGCGGAATGAAGTTTCAGCCGGCCCGGCGGCAAGTGCCCACGTCGCAGCCGCCTTAAGCGTTGCTCAGCGGACCGCCGAGGTTGCGGTAGTTAGAGCCGAGATCTTGCCGGCACAAAACGCCGCCACGCTTGCTGCTGGGACCAACCCGGCGAGCGGGCCAGGAGCCGGCGCGACAGCCAACATGGCGCCACACGCCAGCGTGACGCCAGGCGATGCGATGTTGCTTATGCCTGGCTCGACAACCAACATCGAACGCGCGGGCGGTTTATCGTCCGAAGAAGCGCAAGCTCCGGCCGTCGCAGACTCGCAGGAGAATCTACAACAGCCCGCGCCGACACAAGAACACACACCTGTCGTGAGCTCGACGGCCGTCGCGGACGCCGGCATGGTCACGGCTCAACCGAACCAGGTCATCGAGCGCGGCCCGCTGCTGGCAACCGTGCAGGTAGAGATCGAGTCATTCGAGCGCGCCCTGGATGCGGCGCTTGGCGAGATTGGCGAGATGGGCCAGGATTTCGTCGGCTGGATCGAAGACAACATCAACTGGAATTCCGCCGCTGCGGCAACCGTGGCCGCAAGCGCCGCGGGCGCCTATGCTCTGCGGCGGCGTATGCGACGCGCGGCCGAGCAAGAGGACGAAGAGCTTTCTTCGACCTGGCTATTCACCAGTTTTCAAACTCCGCTGGGGCATTCATGAGCAGCTCATCCAGCCAGGTGCTGCTCGAGCGGCTGAATGAAGGCGACTCCGCCGCTGCTCAGCAATTCT
>DASXPZ010000115.1:0-19428 GCA_036493275.1 Pirellulales bacterium | reverse complement strand
CGCGCGCCGGCGGGCGCGTCAAGGGGATGCTGTTCTTTCAGGGCGAGCAGGATGCGATCTTTGGCGACAAGAATCACGCCGTCACCAAGCCGTCGCTCATCGGTCCGGTGTCTACTTACGCCGAGCAATTCACTACCTTTGTCGAGGCGTTGCGCAAGGATGTTGGCGATCCAAACATGCCCGTGATTTACGCGCAGATCTGCCGGCACCACAACGGGCCGGCGGGGCGCGAAGGGGCATGGGAGTCGGTCCGCGAATCGCAGCGACGACTGCCCGAGTCGCTCGCGAGCGCCCATTGCATTCCTTCGATCGACTTGGATGTGATGGACGGCTTGCACCTGGACTACGCCTCGTTGCAGCGCATGGGCGAGCGGATGGCTCGCGTGGCGCTGCCCTACGTGCGGAAGGAGGTGGCTCCGCGTTCTGAGATCCGCCTGAAATCCGTGAAGCGAACTGCGACCCCCAAGCCTCGCATCGTACTTGAGTTCAGTGGAGTAAGTGGGCGTTTGCGGGCGCCGGGCCGTCCGACCGGGTTTGTCGTCAAGAAATCGAGTGGTGAAACTTTGGAATGGATTTATAAGGCTGAGCTCGATCCAGCCAGGCCCAATTGCGTGGTCCTGTGGACGACGACGATGCCCGGCGACGACGTGGCCCTCTACTATGGAGCTGGTGCTGCTCCATACGTCAATATTGTCGACGACGCGGATATGCCGCTGCCTGCCTTCGGCCCTGTCATGCCGGAATAGAAAAGCGGCATCGCCTCGCGCAAAAACGCTAGACAGTCGCGCAATCGTAGGCCGGTAAACTACCGGATTTGTTTTTCGATTACCGGATTTACTGGGGAAAAACGGCACTTATGCAAGAACGCTTGCAAGTATGGTGTGAACGTGTAAACTAGCATTATTCCCCGGGGAATTCGGGCTTTTTGTGGTCGGCGTTAAATCGACTGGCAGCCAGAAGGTCAAGGGTTCAAGTCCCCTAGCCTCCATTTTTTTCGCCGCAGGCAAAAAAATAGAGCAGGCGAGCATAGGAGTAGGAGAACAGGTGAAGGAAAGTGGTCGCGGAACGAGCCGATGGTCGAACACCGGACCGCTGCTCGCCTGCGGTCTCCTGCTCTCCTGATCCACTGCTCAAAATCCCCGGGCGAGGCTCTCAGCAGCCGAATCGCTGGTCGAACGTGTTTCGTGGCGTTCGCCACAATTCGACCGCATCGACTAGCGCCAACAGCGACGTCACCAATAGCCCCACCACGGTGCATCCGATTAGAAACCTGCCCTTCCACGGCTGCCCGAGATACATTTTGTGCGCGCCGAAGGCGCCAAGGAAGAGCGCCAACAGAATTGCCACCCGGCGGCTTTGTCTGGCTCTTTTCGGCGCGGCGGGAAGATTCGCGATGTGGTCGATCGTCGGCGCAGACGCCATGGTCAGAGTTGCCGTGGCGGCGGCGGGAACTTCAACCAACCACGGTTGTCGCTGCAAGGTTGGCGAGGCTTGCGCCTCAAGCGTTTCCACATGCCGTTCGCGCCGACGTTGCGATCTCTCATTAAGCGCCAATCGCATTTGCGACATCATGCGAATCGGAACGGTGAGGGGCCTTCCATAGTGAGGCGCCTCGGTCGCCAGTTCAGAGACACGCCCAGCGATAGTCTCAGCGATAGTCTCAGCGATCGAGTCATCGACCGGCTGAGACGTTGCCTCGAAGGAGAGAGGCTGCGCCGCAACTGGGGAGTCCTCAGAAGCAAGCAGCAATCTCTTCACGCGAGCAAATGGGATCCAAGGTCCCTGGGCCTGCTGTGCGATCTCGTCTGTCGCGATGACCCTCCCTGACGCAGCGAGCTCTTCCAGCCTTTCGGTCGGCACAGGCCCAGCGATCTTCTCGCCGCGGCGAACAAAATACCCTGCCATAATTCCCCTCAAAGTGCGGTCAGGCTCCCAAATATTGTGCGCTACCCTAGGGGGGTCTGCAAGAAAAAAATCGATACGGTGGCCAACGATTTCTGAGGCCATGCGATGCCGCGAGGGAGCAATTAGGCGTTTCGCCCCATACCACAACAGGCGAGGAGAGGGGAGATCTTATTGCGCCAACAAGGAGCGCAGGGCCTTTCCTCGCTCCGCGGCCTGATCGTGGGAGAGAATCTCGGCGCCGGGGGGAAGGTGGCTTTCGAGCCGGTAGCTGGAGTCGGCCTGCGGCTCCGCGCCGACGAGGGTGAACGTGACCGTGCCCAGCGTGGCGCCGTCGAGCGTCCGCGATAGTTCCAGCTTTCGAATCACGTTCGAATTGCGCTCAATCGTCAATCGCGCGCCATTGATCGCCATGGGATCGTGATCCGGCTTGATCGTCGCGCGTAGCACAACGGTTTTAGGATCGTCTTGCGGACCGGGGGCTTCGATTTCCAAATCAAAATGTTGCAGGAATTGCTTGCTAAGTTTTTCGAGGTCTAAGTTCAGCGTTGAGCGCAGCGCGCCAAGGATGGGCGGGACCTCACCCCGATTGTAGCGGAGGCCGCGATTGCCTGAGCCTACGACCCAGATCTTGTGATTCTCATCCTGCCCCATGATGAACTGACGACCGTCTTCCGGTTTGCGATGGTCGCCGGCGGAATCCAGGTAAAACCGATCTCCGCGCGTCCAAACCAAGGCGCCGGCGATGTTCCGCAAGATCGGATGCTTCTTGAAGCGGTCGCCGCGAGCGGCAATATCAATCCGGTAGCAGCGGTCGCTACCGGGCGTGAGCGCGTCGCTCGCCGCGACCATGATCGAATACGCGCTGGTCGGCGTGGGATCGAGCACGAAGTAAGCCGTTCCGCCCGCTACCAGCAGGACGGCCGCGAGACTCATGGCCCAGCGGACCCCCTTGCGAAACGCCGGTCGACGCCGGTTGACGGATTCTCCGCTTCGCATCTTCTCGAGGCGCGCCTGCACGGCCTGCAGATTGGCTTCCAGGTCGACACGGCCAGCGTCGTCTCCCAAATAGGAGCGCACGAGCGCATCGACGCGGTCGTCCGAAAATCGAGATGGGTCAGACATGGTTCCGGCTATTCAGGAAATCTCGAGCTCAAAAACGCGGCCAACGATTTTCGCGCTCGCCCCAAGACGACGCGAACGTGGTTCGAATTCACTTCCAGCATCTCCGCGATTTCACGCGGCTTGTAGCCCAGGCTTGTCAATTCAATCGCCGCGCGGTAACGCACTGGAAGTTGGGCCAGGCCCTCGGCGATCGTCACACGAAGTTCATCAGTCAAAAGTTCTAAGGGGGGCGACGGCGCCGAGTTGTCTTCAATTTCCCAGGGACCGTCCTCATCCGCTCTGCCCAACTCGGACAAATGCAGGGGCGGACGACGCCGTCTTTTCAGATTCAAACAAGCATTGGTGATCGAGCGAAACAGTAATTTTCGTCCGTCTTGCGGCAAGTCGTAGCGATCAGCGTGACGCAGCAATCGGCAAATGCAATCCTGAACGACGTCCTCGCCGTCGGCTCGTCTGCCTGCAAGCGAAGTCGCATAGGCAACGGCGCCTGGCAGGGCGGCGCTCACCCAAGCGTCCAAACTGGCCACCTTCTCTTCGCGCGGTCGCGCGTCGGGTGAACCAGAGTCGCCTGCGTGGTTGTTCAAGTCGATTCGCCTACTAAGTACAACAACTTCGATTCCATTTCGCGACGCGGCATATGCCTATCGGGATTCGTCCCGGTTTGAAAGAGATTCTAGTAATGTTCGACCGTTCGATGTGTTGTACCTGTTGGGAGACACGCCAGAAAAGCGGTTTCACTCAGAGCATCTGCCTCGTCGCAAGACATTTTAACCAGTCAATTTAGGACAATACCGCTAATGAGCAATCGCCAACTCGGCTATCACATTTTTTTTGTCGCGGCCTGTTCTCTGGCCCCATTCTGGCAGGCGACAGCGCAAGGCGCGTCGATCATCGGCGTCGCCGCAATGGGCGCCAGCGAAACTGAAGGAACCACGTACGACGGGAGTTGGGTTCCCTACCTGGCCAACGATCGCGGCCTGAACTTTGGGCTGGATCAGTCTTACAACGTGGCGAAGGGCGGCAGCGATAGCGCGGATCTCTTGGCCGAGGGACAGGACACTAAGGTGGCCAGCCTGGTCAGTCAGGGAAAAGTGAACCTGGCCTACCTGACGATCGGCGGCTTGGATTTTCCGCCCGTCGCGACCCAGATTGCGACGCACCAGTTGAACATTCCGGCGTTCGTAGCTCAGGTGACCGGCAATATCACGACGGCCGTCAACACGGTGACAAGCGCTGGCCCCACCAACATGATCGTGCTTAGCGTACCCGACATGACCCTGACGGGCGGAGGTCAAAGCCTTCTCACTACTCCAGCGCAGCGGGCGCCGTTCCTGAACGTCATCAACCAGGTCAACGCGACGCTCGAGCCGGAAATTCTCGGACGCGGCCTGGTCTACGTCGACTTCGCGGGGTTCATGCGCCAAGAGAGCTCGCAACCGCTCGTGATTGGCGGAGTGACGATCGACACGAAGAACGAAGGGACCAGCCCGGATCACTTGTGGTTGAACGACCTGCACGTGGCCACGGTCGGAAACGCGCTCTTCGCTAACCTGATGCTCAGCGCGATCAATAAATCGTACCACCTCAACTATCCGCTGTTCACCGATCAATACATTTTAAACAAGGCGGGCCTATCGGGTTACACGGGCGAGACGTCGCACATCGATTACGCAAGCTTCGTCCATTTGCCCGTGCCAGAACCGGCGACGATCGGGCTGGCCATCACCGGGGCGGCGTCGCTGCTTCTGTTTGCGCGAAGTAGCAGGTCTAGGCAGGGCCGCAGGTAGAGCCTGGCCGCCATCGAGAGAGCCAGGGCTCGAAAAAATACTGAAATCGCGGAGCTTGCAGTTCGGTCGCGAGCGCAATAATCTTGAGTCCGCGATTTTCGTTCCGAATTCGTTAGTTCGATCACACCTGGAGCGCCATCCCGTGCGAACTCTCTTCGCCGCGTTGTTTTTCTTGTCGGGCTGCGCGTTTGCGGGCGCCGCCGAATCAAAGAAGCCCAACGTCATCGTCTTTCTCTCAGACGACGTGGGTTGGGCCGAATATGGCTTTCAGGGCGCCAAGGACATTCCGACGCCGAACATCGACTCGATCGTGAAGAATGGCGTCCGCTTTACGCAGGGCTATGTTTCTGGGCCGTATTGTAGCCCAACGCGGGCCGGATTGATGACGGGGCGTTATCAGACGCGCTTCGGCCATGAGTTCAACAGCGTCGCTCGCCAGAGCGGCTTATCGCTCAAAGAGACCACGATCGCCAACCGGCTGAAGTCGCTCGGCTATGCCACGGCCGCGGTCGGCAAGTGGCACCTGGGCGAAAAGCCGGAATATCGGCCGTGGAATCGCGGGTTCGACGAATTCTACGGCACCCTGAATAACACGCCTTATTATCATCCGACCAACTTCGTCGATTCGCGCGTCTCGAAAGAGATCCAAAAAATCATCGATAATGACTTCTACACGACCGATCAATACGCCCAGCGCGCCGTGCAGTTCATCGAAGCACAAAAGGACAAGCCCTATTTTTTGTATCTGCCGTTCAACGCGCAGCACGCGCCGCTGCAAGCCCCGGAGAAATATCTGGCGCGCTTCCCGGACATCAAGGATGAAAAGCGGCGCCAGTTCGCGGCGATGATGTCGGCGATGGATGACGCCGTCGGCGCCGTACTCGAAAAGGTCCGCCAGGCCGGCCAGGAAGAAAACACGCTGATTTTTTTCCTCTCAGACAATGGCGGACCGACTGTGCAGACCACGTCGAACAATAAGCCGCTGCATGGCTTCAAGGCGACGACCTGGGAAGGGGGCGTCCGCGTGCCGTTTGCCGTCCAGTGGAAAGGCACAATCCCCGCCGGCAAGACTTATACGGATCCGATCATTCAACTCGATATTCTCCCCACGGTCATCGCCGCGGCGGGCGGAAAGGTAGACCCTGATTGGAAGCTCGATGGCGTGAACCTGCTTCCGTATCTCAAGGGGGAAATCAAAACCAAGCCGCACGAGACCCTCTATTGGCGCTTCGGCAAGCAGTGGGCCATTCGTCATGGCGACAACAAGCTGCTGGTCGGGCGCGGCGGAGGCGCCGACCCGGAACTGTATCAATTGACCGATGACATCGGCGAGCTGAAGAATCTAGCCGCGACGCAGCCAGACAAGGTCAAGGAACTCCAATCCTTATGGGACGCCTGGAACGCCGAGCAAGCGCCCCCGTCGAGCCCTCAAGAGCAGCCGGCCAAAGCCAAGGCGGCAGGCAAGGGCGCCGGAAAAGGGGCGGGGAAGGGGGCAGGAAAAGGGGCGAACCCCAAAGGCGCCCAAAAAGGGAAAAAGGGGAAACAAGCGGACTAATCTTTCGGTAGTGGCTCACCTTGAATCCGAGTTTTTCCCGTTGATTCGGCCAGGGATGTAGAATCAGGGCATGGAAAGACTGCCTCCGCCGACACCCGCTCAGTTGGCCGTTGCAAGGAAGCTCTTGCGCCTGCTGCTCATGGTCCTTGTCGTCGCGGTGAGACTGTCCCAATTATCTACACGGCGGTGCTATGGGGCCTGATTATCTTTGGCCTCGTTCGGCTTGACCCGCCACTCTGAGCCGCGAGCAAGCGTTTGCAGAAGGCGTTGAGCCCGTTTGCGTTCGATGTTCACCTTCGTCACTCTTCGGCGAAACGACGAGCGACGCCGTCCGTCCTTATTCATTGGCCCGCTCAGCCGTTCGCGCCTTCCTTCGTCGAGCGGCCTGAGCGCCAGCCCGAAACGGTCGAGCCGCCGCGATCCGGAATCGACCGATTTCGGCTGGAAGCGCTCCCTAACGAAAAATGCTGGCGTAGGGGGCTTGAACACACCCCCGGCCTTGTGCCATATTTCACGATCTCACGGGACCCCCCTGCCCGACCGAGAGTTATGGACGAGATTTCGGCCGGAAAGCAGGGGATTGCGGCTCACAAATCGAGCGGGTACCTTGCCGCTCGGGGACGAACCAATCGGTGGCTGAAGCACTGGCGAACTACTTGTGGCCCTGGCTCGCATATCTGCTGGTCGGCCTGCTGCAAGCTGGTCTGTTGTTGATCGTTCCCCTCGTTGGAGCGATGTTCTTCGTATGGATTGAGCGCAAGGTCTCGGCGCGGATCCAGGACCGCTTGGGTCCCACGCGCTGCGGCGGCAAATTCGGCTGGCTGCAACTCCTGGCCGACGGCCTGAAGCTGATCACCAAAGAAGATCTCCGTCCGGGCGAGGCCGACGCCGTACTGTTCCGGCTGGCGCCTTATATCAGTCTCTGCGCCTCGTTTGCGGCCCTGCTCGCTCTTCCTTTTTCGAACGGTTGGGTGGCCCAGGAATTAGATGTTGGCGTCTTCTTTATTTTGGCCGTGGTTGGTCTGGAAGTCTTCGGCGTCATCCTGGCTGGCTACGCGTCGGCGTCGAAGTGGTCGCTGTTCGGCGCAATGCGCGAAGCGGCCCAGGTCGTCAGCTACGAAGTTCCGCTGGGGATGTGCGTGGTGGTGCCCGTGCTGATCGCCGGCACGATGAACCTGGTGACGATTGGTCAAATTCAAGCGGGTCCGTTCACGAACTGGCTGATATTTCACGATCCGTTCACGTTCATCACGTTTTGGGTCTATTTCACCTGCGCCACGGCGAGCGTCAACCGGGCCCCGTTCGATCTGGCCGAGGCCGAGAGCGAATTGGTCGCCGGCTTTCATACCGAATATTCCGGCTTCCGCTGGCTGGCGTTCTTTATGGCCGAATACGGCTCGATGTTCGCCGTCAGCGGTTTGGCCGCCATCTTATTCTTTGGCGGTTGGAATGGCCCGCTCCCCATCACCGACTGGTTGGGCCTCACGCCCGCGCATGGGCCGGTGCTGGGCTGGATCGGCAATTTGCTGGGGCTGCTCAACTTCGTGCTGAAATGCATCTTCGGCGTCACCTTCATGGTTTGGGTTCGCTGGACGCTGCCGCGACTGCGGATCGACCAGGTGATGCAAGTCTGCTTGAAATATTGCACGCCCATCGCCGCGGTCATGTTCCTGGGCGCCACGTTCTGGACGTACATGTTGCCGGGTGGCGGGGGCTTGCGATCGATGCCGTACGCCAATCGCTACGCATTGACTGCCGCACCGTATGCGAAGCCCGTCGGATCCGCCGCCGAGACAAAGCCGAAAACTTCCGCGGAAAAAAATTTCGCTCCGAACGGAAATGACGCCACGAAGGATCGTGTGGCCGTAACGCAAACCGCGCCGGGAGGGGAGTGAACATGAACCCCATCAACTGGCATACCGTTTTCTTTTACCTTTACGCCCTGGTGGCGTGCGGCTTCGGCGTGGCCGTGGTCATTTCGACGAATATCGTCCGCATGGCCCTGTATCTGATTTTCTCGCTGGGAGCGACCGCCGGCTTGTTCTTCTTGGCGGGCGCCGATTTCGTCGGCTCTATGCAGCTACTGATTTATGTCGGCGGCACGCTGGTGCTGTTGATCTTCGGCGTCATGCTCACCGCCCAAGGGCCATTGATCTCGCTCCGCACGTCCGGGGGCGACTGGATCGTGGCGATGCTCCTGGCCGGTTGCCTGGCAGCGCTCCTGGTTCCCGCTGGCTTGACGGTCAGCAGTTGGAACACGGGACGCCCAGCCCCGACGACCGAACAAGTCGCCGGGAATGGGGCGCAACCCGTGTTGGTCTCGACGACAGAAAAAACCCCGCAGATTCCGCTGGCCGGAGGCCTACCGGACGTCGACAACAACGGCATTCCCGATAAGCAACCCATCACCGCCGCCCCGATCGGCCTCGGCTTGCTGGGGGCTCGCGTCGACAAATTAGAAAATGTGCCCGAGGCGCTACGCCCCGGCATGTCTGGATATTTGCTACCGTTCGAAGTGATTTCGGTCCATTTGCTGGTCGTGCTCGTGGGCGCCGCGTACCTGGCGCGCAGCAAGCGGAGCGCGATGAACCGTTAGAAGATTGCCATGCAGTTACTCACTCAATCCGTCGGCGTCTCGCACTTTCTGGTCGTCGGCGCCGTGCTGTTCATTGCCGGCGTCGTCTGCATGGCGGTGAAGCGCAACGCGCTGGGCGTGCTGATGGGGATCGAGCTGGTTCTCAACGGCGCCAACATCAACTTCGTCGCTTTCGGCAGCAACTTTCTCCGCAGCGACACCGCATACTCTCTGGGGCTCGACGGCCAATTGATTTCGCTGTTCGTGATTGTGCTGGCCGCGGCCGAAGCCGCCGTCGCCTTGGCGATCACTTTGAACTTCTACAACAACCACTCCACGGTCGACGTCGACCGCGCGGATGAATTGAAGGGCTGATGGCGCCAGAAGCATCACTACCGCTGCTATTGGGACTGGCCTGGCTGCTGCCGCTGGCCTCGTTCGCGATCATCGTGCTCTTCGGCCCCAAGTTGGGCAAAGCCGGGATCCTGGCGAGCTATGTGGCGACCGGCGCCATTGTCGGTTCGTTCCTGCTATCGATGGTCGCCTTCGGCATCTGGCATTTTCGCCACGTGGGCGCCCGCGCCGAAGAGGCTGTCCACGGCGCCGCGGTCGCCGCGACGCCAGGCAACATGCACACGGCGGACGAAGGCGGGTCGCACGATGGAGAATCGCACAGCGAGTCTGGGCATGGGGATTCTAAGCATGGTGATTCGGAGCATGGCGACGCCCACGCCGGCGGCGGGCACGGCCTCCCGACAACCTTGCCAAAATCATTTACCAAGGATTGGTATTCGCTGGCCCAAATCGGTCAGCTGAAGCTCTCGATCAGCTATTACATCGATTCGTTGACCGTGCTGATGTTCTCGATGGTGACGCTGATCGCGTCGCTGATCCACTTCTACGCCTTCGGCTATATGCACGATGAGTTGCACGACATCGAAGATCACGAAGTGGTGTTGTCCGACGGCCACCACCTCCATCGCCCCGGCCGCTTTTACCGGTTCTTCCAATACCTGTCGCTGTTTTGCTTCAGCATGCTGGGGCTGGTGATCGCCGGCAACATCTTGATGGTGTTCGTCTTCTGGGAACTGGTTGGCATCTGCTCGTACTTTCTGATCGGCTTCTACATCGAGCGACGCAGCGCGTCGAACGCCGCCAACAAGGCGTTCATCGTCAATCGCGTCGGCGACTTCGGCATGATTATCGGCCTGATGGCCCTCTGGGGGAGCCTCGGCACATTCGCGTTCGGCGACATCAAGAACGAACAGGGCAAAGTCGAGCGCGGCATTTTCAGCAGCGTTCGACCTCCGGAAAAAATCTACGATCCCGCGGCCAGGCAAGTCATTGCCATGACCGGCGGCATGGTCATCTCGGGCAAGGTCACGGCCGAAACGCCCGACTCTATCACGCTGCTGGCAGATAACGGCGACACCAAGGTCATCCTGCGTTCGGACATTGAAAAACGAGGGATCGTCGGCGGTCCAGACGGAAAGCCTCCCGCCACGGTGCATGAGCCGTTCGCGCTCCGCGTCCCAGACGGCATGGTAAAGAGCGCGGCAATGAATCTGATCGTCGACGATTCCGTAGAGCCAACGCCGGCGCAAATCGAAACGTGGCGAAATGAAAAATACGGCTACTGGCTCTTGGTCATCGCCGGCCTTGGCATCTTTTGCGGCTGCGTCGGCAAAAGCGCACAGTTCCCGCTGCACGTTTGGTTGCCCGACGCGATGGAAGGCCCCACGCCTGTCTCGGCGCTGGTTCACTCGGCGACGATGGTCGCCGCCGGCGTCTACCTGGCCGGACGCTTCTTCCCCGTCTTCACGGGCGAAGTGTTGCTGGTCATCGCCTATGTGGGCGCCATCACGTTGTTTCTGGCCGCCACGATTGCCATCACCGCGGTCGACATCAAGCGCGTGCTCGCTTATTCGACCGTTAGTCAGTTGGGCTACATGATGCTGGGGATTGGCGTCGGCGGCTGGGCCGCCGGCTTGTTCCATCTGATCACGCACGCCTTCTTCAAAAGCTTGCTCTTCATGTGCTCGGGCTCGGTGATCCACGCCACGCACACCAACGACATGCGTCGCATGGGAGGCCTGCGGCACAAAATGCCCTGGACCGCTTACACCATGCTCGTCGGCGTATTGGCGATCTATGGCGCCGCGATCCCGTTCTTGATTGGCTTCAGCGGCCACTATTCGAAAGACTCGATCATCGCGCAGGCGTTGTCGTTCTGGGATTTGAATCCGCGGCATGGCGCCATCCTCGCGGGCTTGGCGATCGCCGGCTCAGGCATCACGGCGTTCTACATGTTCCGGATGTGGTTCATGACGTTCGCCGGCAAGCCGCGCGATCATCACGTCTATGAGCACGTGCACGAATCGCCGCCGGTGATGTACGTGCCGCTGGTCGTGTTGTCGGTCTTTGCGTTTGCGGCCGGCTTCCCCTGGTTGCCGTTCAGCGTGCCGAAGCTGCTGGAGCAAGCGCGCTATCCGGGCGCAGCCGCCGCGGCGCCGCTATTGGACAAGGTCGTCTTCCCAGAAGAGTACTTGAGCCACGTGGGAGCTTTTCATAATCAGGCCGAGATCATCATCACGTTCGTGGCGTTGGGTGGTTTGGCGCTGGCCGTGGCCTTCTACGGGTTGCAATTGCTGAACCCGGATGAGGCCAAAAAGCAGTTCTCGCCAATCTACAAGCTGCTGTGGAACAAGTACTACTTCGATGAGCTTTACGCGGCGATCTTTGTGCGGCCCGTGATGTTCGTCGCCAAGATCATCGCCAATTTCGATCGCTGGTTTATCGACGGAATCATCCATCGGTTGGCGGCGGGCGTAAAGCAAATCTCGCTGCTGGACGACATGATCGACCGTTATTTCGTTGATGGCCTGGTGAACCTGGTGGCCGCTTGGACGTGGTCGATCGGCAATTCGCTCCGCAGTCTGCAAACGGGCCGCTTGCGGCAATATGTGATGTTGATCGTGATCGGCACGGTGGCCTTAACCCTCTTAGTCCGCTGGAGCGTCGCCGCTGGGAGTTGATGGCAATCGGCGGCGCGCGTCGCCGCGGAACAGTAATGCCGCTAATCAAACTACTCGGCCAACCGCCTACCGCTAAACGTTGACTGGAAGAAGACATGGACTCGCATTTTAACGTCGTGCTGCTGACCCTGATTGTGTTTCTGCCGGCGGCGGCAGCCTTTGTGCTGATGTTGCCGATCTTCTCGAATCGTCAGCCCGACGTCATTCGACTGGTCAGCCTCACAACCACGATCGTTGTGTTTCTGGCGACGGCGTTCATGGCTTTGGGCGGTCCGGCGGGGACGGAGACCGACGGCCGCTTCGCCGTCGATATCGCCGGCATGCAAGAGGCCTTTTCGATCCCTTGGATACCGTCGTTCAACATTTACTACTTCATGGGCGTCGACGGCATCAGCTTCACGCTGGTCGTGTTGACCTCGTTCATCAGCATGTTGGGCATGGCCACCAGTTGGAACATCACCAAGCACGTCAAGGCGTACTGCGTGCTCTTCTTGTTCTTGGAAACCGGCATGCTGGGCGTCTTCATGGCGCTCGATTTCTTCCTGTTCTACGTCTTCTGGGAAGTGATGCTGCTGCCGATGTACTTCCTGATCGGCGTCTGGGGAGGCCCGCGCCGCGAGTACGCCGCGATCAAGTTCTTTCTCTACACGCTGGTCGGTAGCGTGCTGATGCTGATCGCCATCTTGATGTTGTACTTCGCTAGCGACCTGCGAAAGCTGGACGGGAAAGAATTAGCGGACACGCACGTCGTTAAATCTTCCGTCGGGGCCGAGGTCGACACGATCAAGAAAGCGCAAGCCCCGCAACACACATTCAATTTGCTGGCCCTGATGAAGATGGGGCAAATGACCGATTCGCCGTTTGACACCAAGCTCTGGTTTGGCAAGTCGATCCAGTTCTGGGCGTTCATCCTGTTGTTCATCGGCTTTGCGATCAAAGTTCCGATCGTGCCGTTCCATACGTGGCTGCCCGACGCGCACGTCGAGGCGCCGACGCCGATCTCGATGATTCTGGCCGGCGTGCTCTTGAAGATGGGTGGCTACGGCATCATCCGGATCTGTTACCCCATCTGCCCCGACGGCGGCTATGACCTGGCCTACGTGGTGGCCGGCATTGGTGTGTTGAGCATGGTCTACGGCGCCTTTGCGGCGCTTGCGCAAAAAGACTTCAAGCGACTGGTCGCCTACAGCTCGGTTAGCCACATGGGCTACGTGATGCTGGGGATTGGCGTCTGGACGATCTTTGCCGGCGTTCCGTCCGACGGCGGTCAGGGCGTTTTGAATCCCGACTACTGGAAGCTGGGGATGAACGGCGCCATGTTCCAGATGATCGCCCACGGCATCAGCTCGGCTGGCATGTTCTTTATGGTCGGCGTGTTGTACGACCGCGTCCATCACCGCAACCTCGACGAGTTCGGCGGACTGTTCGCCAAGATGCCGGTCTATAGCGGCCTGGCGTTCGGCATCTTCTTCGCCGGCCTCGGTCTCCCTGGGCTCTGCGGGTTCATCGGCGAAGTCTTCGTCACGCTTTCGGTCTGGAATTTCAGCCATACTCTGGCCGTGGTTAGCGCCTCGGTCGTGGTGTTGACGGCCGGTTACATCCTCTGGACGTTGCAGCGGGTTTACCTGGGCGCCGAGTACAAGGGCCCGCACCCGGAAGCCCTGACGCCGATGACGGCTCGCGAGCTATCGATCGCGGCGCCGCTATTGGCCCTGGCGATCTTGTTCGGTGTCTACCCGAACGCGGTCTTCCGCTACCTGTCGCCGAGCGTGGACCAGGAGGTCACCGAGCTGGCCAAGTGGACGGTCGACGTCAAGCTGCCGCGCGTCGCGGACCAGGAAGAAGAACAGGAAGATAAACAGCTCGCCAAGGCCATTCGCTAAGGTCAAGTAAACGCCCGGCCGGCAACTTTGAAACAAGTCAACTCGTGCGGAAGCACGCACAAAAAGCCTATCCGAAAACTGGCGGTTGCTAGCAACATCAAGGCAATTTGAGCGGCGAATTCCGGTTTCAGCTTAGGCACTAAAAAGCACGCACACATGTTTCAGGAACTGATCAACAATCTGCGCAGCGACACATTTGCTTCGCTCCAAGGCTTTCGTCCTGAGCTGGCGCTCTGCGTGACGATCGTCGTGATGCTGCTGGCGCGGATTCCGCGCTGGCGCGTGAACGCGTTCTACATCGCGCTGGCCGGCTCGCTGGTGGCGCTGTTTCTCTCGGCCCCCTGGAATTACCTGGGCGAGGCCGGCTCGCAGGGGGGCGCGGGTCCCTTCGGCAAGGAAATCTTCACCGGCATGCTCATCTTCGATGGGCTGACCGTCTATTTTCGCGCCGTGCTGATGCTGTTCGCGGTCTGCTTCATTGTGATGACCAAGCTTTCGGGCATTCCGGATAGCGAGGATGGCGCCGATTTTTACACGCTGGTCCTCGGCGGCCTGTTGGGCATGTGCATCATGGCCTCGGCCAATCACCTGCTGACGGTATTCCTGGGCGTAGAGATGGCGAGCGTGCCGTCGTACGCCTTGGCCGGCATGCTCAAGGGGCGCCGCAAAAGCAGCGAAGCCGCGCTCAAGTACGCGGTCTATGGCGCCGGCGCCGCCGGAGTGATGCTGTACGGAATCAGCCTGTTGGCCGGAGCCATCGGTTCGGTCCACCTGCCGACGATGATCCAGCAACTCGGCGACATGCCGACGGCCATCTTCGCCGAGCGGCAAGGCTTGATGATGCTCGGCGGCCTGATGATGGCCGTAGGGCTGGCGTTCAAGCTATCGGCCGTGCCGTTCCACTTTTGGGCGCCCGACGTCTTCGAAGGGGCGAGCGCTGAAGTCGGGGCGTTTCTGTCGGTCGCGTCGAAAGCCGCCGGCTTGGCCTTGTTGATGCGGATTGCCATCGGTTTTGGCAGCGTCGAGGCCCCCGGCGCGGCCCACTCTCCCACGGCCGCAACCGCCGCGGTCAGCACAGGGGAAGCCCCTCCCGCCAGTGCAATACTCGCCAGCCATCGACCGTCGGAAAAGACCGACCAGCCGAAGATTGTCACGGTCGCTCACGAAGAACCGGCAGCGGACGTAGCGCCAATCGACATTCCTACCCGCGTTCGCGACTACATCGTCGGGTTGATCGCGCTGTTGGCCGCGGTGACTTGCACCTTTGGCAACCTGGCGGCTTACGCCCAGACAAACATCAAGCGTCTCTTGGCCTATTCGACGATCGCCCACGCCGGTTACATGATGATGCCGGTCGCGGCGATTGTGGCTTTGATGGGGAGCCACGCGGCGCCTCCGCAAACCGCCGTGGCGGCGCTCGCATTTTATGTCGGCGCCTACTTGTTTATGAACCTGGGCGCCTTCGCCATCGTGGCCTTCATGCGAAACACGATGCGGAGCGAAGAGGTGGCCGACTACGCCGGCTTGATCCGCCGTTCACCCGGCCTGGTAATTTGCTTCTCGGTCATTTTAATCAGCCTGATTGGCCTGCCGTTCTTCAGCGGTTTTTTCGCCAAGTTGCAGGCGTTTTACGTCCTGGTGCCGGCGAAGCTTTATTGGCTGTTGGCAGTCGGTGGTTTGAACACGGCGTTGAGCCTGTTTTATTACTTGCGCGTGATCAAGGCGATGACGATGGATCCGGAGCCGGCCGATCGTGCGCCGGTCGATTTCTCATTGATTACGCCGCAGGGAGTGTTTGTCGTGCTGATAACCATTCCCGTGGTGGCGATGGGAGTCTTTCCGAACGAGTTCTTCAAGCTAGCCCAGGCCGCCGCCGCCGCGACCTATTTGCTGTAACTTTGCCTTCACGCTGAAGTGTGGCCTTCGCTCTCCATATCATCCTTCGAGTCGTCATGAAACAGGCCAGCATTCTCAACACGCTCAACCGGCTGTACATCATCGAGAACCGGTCGCTGGCGATGTACATGGTCGATGCCTGCCCTTGGAGCCATTCCGGCGACGAAAAAACGTCGCAGGTAATTGCCCACATCGTCGCCGACCAGAAGGCGATGTCGCAGCGTCTGGCCGATCTAATCGACGCCCGCGAGGGGCGCGTGCATAACGCTTCGTTCCCCATGCAGTTCACCGATCTGAACCTGGTGTCGCTCGATTACCTGGTGGGCGAGCTGGCCCGCCTGTTGCGGCAAGACATCGAGGCCATCCGGGCCTGCGTCGAAAAGCTGGCAGGCGATCGCGAGGCCCAGGAGCTGGCCGAAGAGATCCTCGGCGCGGAGCAGGCCCATCTCGAGGCGCTCGAAGACCTGACTCCCCAGCCGGCGTAGTGTGCGGCCGATGCGACTGTTCGACAGCCACGCGCATCTGAACCAGCCGGAGTTCGACGACGATCGCGCCGCCCTGATCGCCCGCGCCGTCGCGGCGGGGGTCGAGACGACGGTGACCGTCGGCTATAGCGTCGCTTCCAGCCGGCAGAGCATCGAGATCGCCGCGGCGCACGCTTCGATTTTTGCCTCGGTCGGCATTCAGCCCAACGACACGATCCACGCCGCGCCGGGCGATTGGGACGAGATCGTCCGCCTGGCTGCGGCGCCGCGCGTGGTGGCGCTCGGCGAGACGGGACTCGATCGCTACTGGGACACCTCTCCCTTGGCCTTACAGCAGGATTATTTCGACCGGCACTTGCGACTTTCGCAGCAGACGGGCTTGCCGTTTATCGTCCACACGCGCGAGAGCGACGCTGAAGTGCTGGCGATGCTGCGCGAAGCGCGCGCCCGCGGCCCGCTAGCGGGCGTGATGCACTCGTTCACCGGCGCGGCCGAAACGGCGGCCGAGTGCGTCGCGCTGGGGCTGTACGTCAGCTTCGCCGGCATGGTGACGTTCAAGAAGTCCGACGCGCTGCGGGCCGTGGCCGCCACGATTCCGGCCGACCGAATCCTCGTCGAGACCGATTCGCCTTATCTGTCGCCCCATCCGCTGCGCGGAAAACGGAACGAGCCGGCGAACGTGGTCCACACGGCGCTTTGCGTCGCGGCGGCGCGCGGCGTCGATCCGGAAATCTTTGCCGAACAGACGACGGCCAACGCCCGGCGGCTCTTCCGGCTGGACGAAGCGTAGCGCGAGCGCTTCAATAGTAAGAAACCACGGTCCCTTCGGACAATTTTCCGCAGGGCTGCTGGCAGTGGCGTTCCTTCCCCAGGAAAGAGCGCTGCTCCGGGGCGAGCGACAACAAATAGAGCCAGCGCCGCAAGTCCCAACCGCCGCGCGCCGGCGTCGGAGCGTCTTCGGCGTCGCTCCAGCGGCGCAGGATCTCGTGCCATGCCGTGGGCCAGCAGCTTGGCTTGATGTGGATCGGGTCGAAGCCGTACCACTCGGGTGTCAGCTCCACCATTTGAATTCGCCGCGCCGTGGCGGCTTCGACCAGCCGCGCGTCGAGCTCGCGCGCCCGTTCAGCGATGGCCGAGAGCGGCAAACGTCCCTTGGGAAACATCACGCGGCGGAGCATGCGAAATTTCCATTCCGCCAGCCCTTCGATATTGCCGATCGGCAGCCGCGTCATCACGATCCGCGCGTCGAGCGCGAGCAGCTCGTCGAGGCTTTGCGTCACCCAGCGGGCGATCGTGTCGACCGACGATTCGTAGAGCAAATCGTTGCCGATGTCGGTCACCAGCGCCGCGGTCGGCGCCTGAGGGCGCGCGCGAGCGGCCGACCAGATCCCGCATTGCAAGATTCCGGGCAGCCTTCGTCCCAGCACGCGGCTGGTGGCGCCGTACGAGCGGCCATGCCCGAGCGCCGCCAGCAGATCGAGCGGCCCGCCCCACAGCCTGTGGCAGGCGTCGACCACCGTGGCGATGCCGCGCGTCAGATTACTGGCGCCGAGCAAGATCACGCGGCGCGGCGGCAGTTCGAATGGCGCTGACGCCGATTCTGTCGTTTTCGTGTTCGCGCTGATCATCTCCAGCCACCTCGGCCGCCGCTGATTGCCTGCAAAATCTGGTAATTGTTGTACGCCATAAAGGCGAAAAAGATCGCCATGAACGCATCTTTCAAGTAGAAGTAGACCAGGACCGCCATCACAAGCGCGACCGCGATGGACAACACAAACGATTGCCGCTGTCCATCTTGTGGATTAAACGAGCTGAAAACGGCGGCCGAGATCCGCCCTCCGTCGAGTGGAAAGATCGGCAGCAGATTGATCAAGCCCCAGAAGATGTTGATGTACAACATTTGGTCGGCCAGGTAGATGGCATACGGCGAACGCAAGCCCTGCACGTCTGGAAGCCAGAAATACTCGGCGACTTGCATCAAAAACACTCGCCCATGCGCGGCCAAGACCAGCGACCAAATCAGCGCCGCCAGCAGAAAGCCGGCCGCCGGCCCGGCAAAAGCGATGATGATGTCCGCGAGCGAATCGCGCCGGCGACCGTAGACGCTCGACATCGTGTCCGGAACAGCCAGCCCACCCATCGCTTGCAAGACAACGTGCGAGCGAATTCCGTAATAGCGAAACGCCAACACGTGCCCGAACTCGTGGACCAGGATCGAAATGAAAACGGCCACCACCCACAAGGCGACAGGGATCGGGGCCGGATTGCCGCCCGATCCCAGCAGGATCGTCACCAGCCAGAACATCGGGTGGACGCGAACCGGCACGTCGCCGACCATGAAGTGCAAGTCGTACTGCGTCGGTTGCGGCTCAGCGAAGAACAAGTGAACACCCCCGAGAGATGAGCTAGGATCTATTCGCGGCCGCCGCTCGGACATTGAGCGCAAAAACGCGAAGCGGTCATCGTACAAAGCCGGCGGCTGACGCGCAAGGCGTGCGACGGCGTCGCTCGGATTGACGGGCCGATGATATCGAGACGATTCGGCGGTTAATCGGCCTTCGATTCTTCCTCTGGCGTCTAGCCTGTCGCCTGTCGCCTAAGATCGTCCTACCGCCCGGCCGGGGCCCAACCGCCGCTGCTGGCGACCGTCATGCCTTGCTCGAAATGTGGCCGTGGCGCCGCTTCCGGCCGTGGCGAGAGCGTGGCCAAAATATAATCGGCCGCCTTTCGCGAGGCGCCCCCGTGTCCGACGCGGACCTTCAATTCCGCCAGCGCCGCAATCCGCTCTTGCCGCCGCCCCTCGTCCGAAAGCCATTCGACCACGTGCCCCGCCAGTCGCTCCGTCGGATCTTCGCACGTCAGGTATTCGGGGAACAATACCCGCTCCGCGTCGGGCTGATCGGGACGGTACGGCGCCAGGTCATTGCCGAAGGGTTGATCGGTCGAGAGGAGATTCACCAGCGTGATGTATTTCACCCGACGGAAGTATCCTTGCACGAAGTAGGCGAACCGATTGATCCAGTACAAGATCACCGTCGGCCGCGTCTGATAAAGCAGCTCGAGCGACACCGAGCCCGAGACCGCCATGCAGCACTCGGCCAGATGGATCAACTCGGGCGTGCGTCCCACGTAGACGTCGATCGGCATTTCGGACGCCGCGACCAACCGGCGAGCCAACATCGCCT
>DASXPZ010000114.1:0-3351 GCA_036493275.1 Pirellulales bacterium | reverse complement strand
CGACTGGAAAGCGCCGTTGTCCTTCGACTTCCACCCGGCTGGCAGCGTCACTTCGAACGGCCTTGCGCGTTGGGCCGGCGTGAATTCGAAGATCGTCGGGGCCCTCTTGTCGGTCTCGGTTGCGTCGCTTTCAACGTATTTGCCGCTGGGGTTGTATTGCCAAGCGGTCGAAGTTTGTGTCGCGATCGCGTCGAACAACTCGCGCAGCGTCGGTTGGTAGGTCGCGGGAAAAGGGGACTGCAAAGCAGCCCTCGCCACATCACGGTCGAGCGTCATCAGCCAGATCCCGTCACTCAGATGAAGCCGGCTGTTGGCCAGCAACTTGTTCGCGAATTGCGCGAACGGGTAGCCCATGTCGCCGTCGAGACGTTCGTTTAGCAACTTGGCGATCCGCGCTTTTTGCTCCTCGGTGGCGATGTGATCCGGTTCAGAGCCCGCTTCGCTCAGGACAGCCGCGCCGGTTTTCGTTGGTTCCTTCTCACCCGGCGGAACGTTGGCAGTCCTTGAGCAACCGGCGGCGATCAACGCCAGCAGGATCGGCAGGCACTTCATGTCGATATTCCTCCTAAGAAGCACACGACGCGGCAAGACCGGCCAATCTCCACGTTGCGAGAGCCTATATTAGCACAGGGTTGGATGGGGCGCGGACTTCCGATTAGACTTTGAACACGAGACCATGCATCGCACTTGTTTTCGATCGGTTCTTTCATCCTGATGGCAGCCGCCAAACAACACGAAGGGCCGGCCAGGCCGACGCCTACCGGGGCGCCTGCTGCGCACGCCAATGCGACTCCGCCGATCGCTGGGTCGCCCGTGAATGGGAATCAATGGCGCCCCGCGGCGACGCTGATCTTAGTTTTCGTCGTGCTGAGCGCCGCGATACTGTTGGTTTACGTCGCGGGTATTCGAGCCCCGTTCATTTACGATGACGGGGCCTCGATCACCACCAACCATTCGATCTTTCGGCTCTGGCCGCTGGTTGGCGCCCCGGGTTCGTTGAATCCGGCCAAGGACCTTCCCACCTCGGGCAGGCCGCTGGTGAACCTGAGTTTGGCGTTGAATTACCACTTCGGTCGTTTCAATCCATTCGGCTACCACCTGGTTAACTACACGCTGCACGCTTTGTGCGCGACGATGGTCTGGGCGCTGGTTCGCCGCATCTTCCAGCTCGAATACTTTCGAGGCGCGTTCGACCGCGCGGCCCCTTGGCTGGCGTTTGCGATCGCGATCGTTTGGGCGTTGCATCCACTCCAGACGCAAAGTGTCGAATACGTTACGCAGCGCAGCGAGTTGATGGTGGGATTCTGCTACCTGTCGACGGTCTACGCGAGCCTCCGCTATTTCGCCACCGAGCCGACCAGCGAACGAGCCCCGTGGCTGGCGGTCGCCACTGTAAGTTGTTGGGCTGGCATGGCCTGCAAAGAGATGATGGCCACGGCGCCCGTGATGGTGGCGATCTTCGACTACACGTTGATCTCCGGCTCTTGGCGCCGCGCCGCGCAAAAATCTTGGCCGCTCTATCTGGCCCTGGCTTCGGGCTGGTTATTACTCGTCGCGCTGAACATGGGCGGGCCGCGCTCCGCGTCCGCCGGTTTCCAAGCGGAGCTGCCGGCGCACGTGTGGTGGCTGACGCAGACCGAGGTCGTGGCCATTTACGTGAAACTGGCCTTCTGGCCGTGGCCGCTCTTGATGCACTACGAGCTGCCTCGCTTGGAAACGTTCGGCGCGGCCTGGCCGTGGGTCTTGCCGGTCGCGGCGGCGGTTGGCGCCACGCTCGTTTTGCTCTATCGAAAAAAAGCGACCGGCCTGCTGGGAGCCTGGTTTTTTCTCATCCTCTCTCCGACATTGGTCGTGCCGATCGTCTCCGAGGTCGCGGCCGAACGACGAATGTACCTGCCGCTGCTGGCCATCGTGATATTTGTCGTCATCGGGTTTTTTCAATTGATCGAATCGCTAGCGCGCCGCGTCGCTTCGGACGCACAGGCTGCGCTGCGCGAGCGCCGGACCGCGGCGATCGTTTTGTCGGCGGCCCTTGCGCTATCGGCCGTTTACGGAATTGCCAGCGCACGGCGGGTAAAAGTTTATCTCGACCCTGTGGCCCTCTGGCAAACCGTGATCGACGTCCAGCCCGATAACGTGGTAGCGCAGGCGAGCATCGCCGAGGAGCTATCGCACGCCGGCCGGGCGAGCGAGGCGGACGACCACATGCAAAAGGCCCTTTCGATCGGGCCCGATTCGTACGTCACTCACCATTTGGCCGGGACTATGTTGCTGGGGCGCGGCCAGCACGCCGAGGCGATTGCGCACTTCCGAAAGGTCGTCGACTCGAAACCGAAATCGGCCAGCGCCTACAACAATCTGGCGGTGGCGCTGAACGCAGCCGGCCAGGCGGAAGAAGCCGTTCGCCTCTACGAAAAAGCTTTAGCGATCGATCCCAATTATGTGGAAGCGCATAACAATCTGGCCACGGCGCTGGCAAATCAGGGCAAGCTGAACCAAGCGCTTGAGCACTACGCGATCGCCGTGCGCATGGAGCCGGATTTAGTCGGGGCGCACAAGAGCATGGGCGTCATCCTGATCAACGCCGGCCGGATGCCCGAGGGGATCGACCATCTGGAAACCGCCGGGCGTTTGGAGCCGGACGTCGATACCTATGCAAAGCTCGCGATCGCCTACGCGAATTCTCGGCGCATCGACCGGGCGATCGCGGCGCTCGACCAGGCCCTGGCGCTGGCTCGCGCCGCGGGACAAGCCGAACTGGTGCAACAGCTCGAAACCCTGAAAACCAACCTGCTGACTCGCCAGACTCAGCCAGGTCAATGAACGCCCAATATGCTTATTCGGCCTGCCCGGTTTTCCGATCATCGAGAGCGTGGTATGCTCTGGGTTTCGTCGGCAGCGTCTCCCACCCGCGAGAATTTGCCAGCGGGAACTGGTCTGTGGCGAAGATTTAAGCGTCTCGGCGCCGCCAATTCAGTAGAAATCGTCAAACAACGCAGGTTTTTCGCCCCATAAAAACTGCCACATTTCGAGGCTGTAGCTCAGTTGGTAGAGCAACGGACTTTTAAGCGAAAAAGTGCCTTCGCGGAAAAGTGCGTTTTTCGGACGTAAAACGCGGATTTTCAAGCACTTCGGGCAAATCTTGCGACCCTGCTGAAAGCCCCCGTAAGCCCCCAACCACACCCGTTGCTGGTGTAGCTACACCCGCCGACCTGCCCTGCAGAGCCAAAATGAACCTGCGCGACTCATCCTATGATAGCAACCGTCGCCGCCGGGAATCATGTGAGCAGGATCGAGAGAATCCTGCCTGCTCGAAATGATGGTCTGTTGAAAGGGCCTCTTGAATGCCGC
>DASXPZ010000113.1:0-5066 GCA_036493275.1 Pirellulales bacterium | reverse complement strand
CTGGGCGGTCCGATCATCACGGTCGCTTCGACCGCGACCATCGGTTCGGCCGCCGCCGCCTCGGCGGTGATGGCGGCGCTCGACGCCTCGATCGCCAACCTCGAACAATACAAGCTCAACCGCGAGTTCTGTGAAATCACTTCACCCATCGATGGCCAAGTCAGCCGCTATTTCTTCACGCTCGGGAACCTGGCGAATCAAGACACCACGCTGCTGACGACGGTCGTCTCGCTCGATCCGGTCTACGCCTACTTCGACGTCGATGAGCGCACACTGCTCGAGCTGCGCAACGCCATCAATAGCGGCAAGCTCGCCGTGGCAGCGCCGGGCGAGATCCCGGTCATGATGGGCCTGGAAGGCGAAGAGGGCTTTCCCCACTCCGGGCTCATCAACTTCGTCAACAATCGGATGGACCCCTACACCGGCACCATCACCCTCCGCGGCACATTTGCCAATCCCAAGCCGGAGAAGGGCGTGCGGTTGCTTTCGCCGGGTCTGTTCGTCCGCGTCCGCGTGCCGGTCGGCAAGCCCCATCCGGCGCTCTTGGTTACGGACCGGGCCGTCGGGACCGATCAGGACCGAAAATATTTGTACGTCGTCGACGCGCAGAACAAGGTCCAATATCGCCGCGTGCTGTTGGGCGCGTTGCAAGAGGACGGCCTGCGGGTAATCAGCGACGGACTCAATGCCGACGATTGGGTGATTGTGACCGGTTTGCAGATGGCGCGCCCCGGGGCGACAGTCACGCCCGATCGCGTGCCGATGCCGATTCCGGCGCAAGAAGAAGCCATCCATCCGCTCCAATCAACGGCCCCTTCCAAGCCGAGCGTTGATCCGCCGAAACCCGGCGCCGAAGGAGGGCAGCACCCGCAGAACAAAGGCACTCCGGCGCCGGACGTTGAGCCGACGCCGAAAGACAAGCGACCGAAAAAGACAATGCCCGATGAGCCGGCGGCGCTGCCCGCCGAAAAACCATTCGCTCCGACGCCGCCGACTGGGACGAATAAGGCCCCATCAGTCGCGCCGCCGGTTCCTGCCGAATCGAACGAGTCGCCGCTGCCGAAGCCCGCCCCCGCGAAGTCCGACAAACCGTAGGAAGCCGGTTTGCCATGATTTCTCGATTCTTCATTGATCGCCCGATCTTTGCGACGGTGCTGTCGATCGTGATCACGCTTTCGGGCGCGATCGCGATGTTCGCGCTGGCCATCGCGCAATATCCGCAGATCACGCCCCCCACTGTCCAGGTTTCGGTCAACTACCCTGGCGCTAGCGCCCAGGTAGTGGCCGATACCGTCGCCGCGCCGATTGAGCAACAAGTGAACGGCGTCGAAGGCATGCTCTACATGTCTTCGCAGTCAGGCAATGACGGATCATATAACCTGACCGTGACGTTCAATCTCGGCACTGACTTGAACACCGCGCTGGTGATGGTGCAAAACCGCGTGCAGTTGGCGATGCCGCAATTGCCCGACACGGTGCAGCAACAAGGGCTGACGATCAAGAAAAAATTGCCGAACATCCTGTTGGCGATCAACTTCTACTCGCCGAATGGTCGCTACGACGATATCTATCTGAGCAACTACGCCACGATCCACGTCAAGGACGAGATCTTCCGGCTCGAAGGAGTGGCCGACATCAATTATCTGGGCGAGCGCGATTACAGCATTCGAGCCTGGCTCGACCCCGAGTTGCTTGCTTCGCGCAACCTTACAGCGTCCGAAGTATCGAACGCCATCAAGGGGCAAAATCTGGCGACTTCGCTCGGCAGCCTCGGTCAGGCGCCCTCGAACTTTCCGGCGGCGCTCCAGCAACCATTCAGCACGCTCGGCCGGTTGAATACGCCGGAGGAGTTTGGCGCCATCATCCTCAAGGCGGTCGACGGTGGCCAGAACGCGGTTACGCCGCAGATCGTGCGATTGAAAGACGTTGCCCGCGTGGAGTTGGCCGCGCAGCAATACGATCAGTCGTGCCTGCTCGACGGCCACCCGTCGGTCGGCCTGGCGATTTATCAATTGCCCGGCACCAACGCCCTCGACGTGGCGGAGCGCGTGCAGTCCAAAATGCGAGAATTGAGCACGCGCTTCCCGGATGGCCTCGACTACAAGATCGCCTACGACACCACGCCGTTTGTCAAAGAATCGATCATCGACGTCATTCGCACGCTATTCGAGGCCGTGGGATTAGTGGCGATTGTGGTGCTGGTCTTTTTGCAGAACTGGCGGGCCGCGGTCATTCCGCTCGTGGCCGTGCCGGTGGCGATCGTCGGCACGTTCGCCGTAATGCACGTGCTGGGCTTCAGCCTGAATAACATCTCGATGTTCGGCCTGGTGCTGGCGATTGGCATCGTCGTCGACGACGCGATCGTGGTCGTCGAAAACGTCGAGCGATGGCTCGAACGTGGGCTGCCGGCCAAAGAGGCGGCTCGCCGCGCCATGGACGAGGTGACCAGTCCCGTGGTCGCCGTGGCGATCGTGCTCTGCGCCGTTTTCGTGCCGTGCGCGTTCATCACCGGCATCTCGGGGCAATTTTTCCGGCAGTTCGCCGTAACGATCGCCGTCTCGACCGTGATTTCGGCGTTCAATTCGCTGACGCTCAGCCCGGCGCTCGCGGCGCTGTTGCTGCGGCCGCGCGAGGCGAAGCGCGACCTGCTGAGCCGATTGCTCGATTTTTCGCTCGGCTGGTTCTTTCGGCTGTTCGAAAAGACTTTTTCGCTGGCCACCAACATCTATGTGGCGATCGTCGGCTGGTTTCTGCGGTTGTCGCTGATCGTGTTGTTGGTCTACGGCGGCCTGCTCGGACTGACTTACTTCGTCTTCGACAAGATGCCGACCGGCTTCATTCCGCAGCAAGACCAGGGATGGCTGCTAGTCAATGTGCAACTCCCGGATTCGGCGTCGGTCGAGCGGACGAGGGAAGTGATGAGCCGGGTCGAAAAACTGGCCAGAGCAACGCCCGGCGTCGCGCACACAGTGGCCATCAGCGGCATGTCGGTGCTGCTGACCGCGAACAGCGCGAACTTCGGCTCGATGTTCGTCGTGCTCGATTCGTTCGACAAACGGAAATCGCCCGAGTTGCACGGCGAGCAGATCATGGCCACGCTCCGCGCCACGTACGCCCGCGAGATCCGCGACGCGGTGATCAGCGTGTTCGGCGCCCCGCCGGTGCCGGGCATCGGCACGGCCAGTGGGTTCAAGCTGATGGTCGAAGATCGCGGCTCGCTCGGATTGCCAGCGTTGCAAAAGAGCACCGACGCACTGATTGCCGAGCTGACCAAGGTTCCCGGCCTGTTGGGCGTGTTCACCATGTTTCGCTCGAACACGCCACAACTTTATATGGACGTCAACCGGTCGAAGGTCCGCGCCATGGGAGTTTCGATCTATGACCTCAACCAGACGCTGCAGATTTATCTGGGCTCGCTGTACGTCAACAATTTCAACATCTTCGGCCGGTCGTGGCAGGTGAACATCATGGCCGATGGACACTTCCGCAATGAGATCAAGGACATCGACCTGCTCAAAGTCCGCAACAACCGGGGCGAAATGGCGCCGCTGGGAACGCTAGTCGATATCCGCAGCGTCAACGGACCGGTGATGGTGACTCGTTACAACCTCTATCCCGCCGCGCCGGTCAACGGCGTGATCTTTCCGACGATGAGCTCTGGCCAGGCAATCTCGATCATCGAACAAAAAGCCCGCCAGACGCTGCCACGCTCGATGAAGTCCGAATGGACCGAGCTGACGTTGATGCAAATTGACGCCGGCAATACGGCGATGTACGTCTTTGCGCTGGCCGTGGTGTTCGTATTTCTGGCTCTGGCTGCGCTCTACGAGAGCTGGTCATTGCCGCTGGCCGTGATCCTGGTCGTGCCGATGTGTTTGCTCTGCTCCGTGGTGGGGGTGGCGCTCGCGCACATGGCGATCAACATCTTTGTGCAGATCGGCCTGGTCGTGCTGGTAGGGCTGGCATGCAAAAACGCTATTCTGATCGTCGAGTTCGCCAAGCAATTGCACGACGAAGGGAAGCCGCTCGACGAAGCGACCCGCGAAGCCTGCCGGCTGCGACTGAGGCCGATCATGATGACTTCGCTGGCCTTCATCTTGGGCGTGGTCCCGCTGGTAGTGGCAGAAGGCGCCGGCGCCGAAATGCGCCGCGCGCTGGGCACCGCCGTCTTTAGCGGCATGTTGGGCGTGACCCTGTTCGGCATTTTCTTCACGCCGGTCTTTTTTCTGGTGATTGAGCGGCTGGGGCAAACCCGAACGCTGTCGAATCCCTACGTGAAACGCATCGGCTCGATGGCCTGGAGCACGGCGGGCGGAATCTTGGTGGCGGTGCTTCTCCACCGAGGCCAGTTCCTCGGTTGGGAAGGAGCAGTGATCGCCGGCGCCGTCACGGCGGTGGCCACTGGAGCGCTTGCCGCGCGGCTAAGCGCACAAAAACAAAAGAGATTGAATCGATAACGTCGCCGACGAAAGGGCTATGCACGTGATTTCGCATTTTTTCATCGATCGGCCGATCTTTGCGTCGGTGCTGTCGATCGTCATCACCCTGGCAGGCGGAGTGGCCGCGTTCAAGCTGCCGGTGGCGCAATATCCGGATGTAACGCCCCCCACGGTGCTCGTCACTTGCATCTATCCCGGCGCCAACGCGCAAACCGTGCGCGACACGGTGGCCGCGCCGATCGAGCAGCAGGTGAGCGGAGTCGAGAACATGATCTACATGTCCTCGCTCTGCACCAACGACGGCTCCTACGTGCTGACTGTCACGTTCAAGCTCGGCATGGACTCCGACATGGCCCAAGTGCTGGTGCAGAACCGCGTGTCCCTGGCCCAGCCGGTCATTCCCGACCTGGTGCAGCGCGAAGGAATCAACGTCAAGAAGATGTCGCCCAGCACGATGATGATCGTGAACTTCTTTTCGCCCGATCATCGTTACGACAACATCTTCTTGAGCAACTACGCCACGATTCAGGTCAAGGACGAGCTTGGCCGGTTGCCCGGCGTGGCCAACGTCTCTTACCTGGGCGAGCGCGACTACAGCATGCGGGCCTGGCTCGACCCGGATAAGCT
>DASXPZ010000112.1:0-6455 GCA_036493275.1 Pirellulales bacterium | reverse complement strand
CCTCCGCCTGGAAACTAATCCAAGCAGCCAAACAATCCGCGCTGACCAGCAAGCATCCACCGTGATAGCTTGTTCACAGCAGTGGCCTCGCCCTCCCGGAAGAACTTTGCAAGGGGCGCGCCCTCCCGGAGGAATTCCGCGCCGCGCGCCATCCCGGAGAATCGAAACGCCTCTCTAAGCCGCGCCACTACCCTTCGCTGGCCGTCGTCACCGCCATGTTGTCGCGGTGGATGACCTCTTGATAAGGACAATGCCCTAGCGTTTCGGCGATCGCCTCGGTCTTCAGCCCTTTGATGCGGCGGACTTCGTCGGCGTTGTAATTGACCAGGCCGCGGGCGAACTCCTGGCCCGCCGCATCGCGCAGACCAACGACATCCCCTTTTTTGAAACCGCCGACCGCGTCGACGACACCGATCGCCAGCAGGCTGCGGCCTTGCTTTTCGATCGCTTTGCGGGCGCCGCTATCGAGGACCAGGTGGCCGCGCGTCTGCGCGGTGAACCCGATCCAGCGCTTGCGCGAGGCGATGGTTTGCCCTTGCGCCACAAACAGCGTGCCAACCGCTTCTCCCGCCATGATGCGCGTGAGCGTGCCGGTCTGCTTGCCGCTGGCGATGATCACGTTTTCGCCGGCCATAGTGGCCATTCGCGCGGCGGCCAGTTTGCTGGCCATGCCTCCTTTGCTCATGCCGGTCTTCACGTCGCGCACTAGCGCCATGATCGAATCGTCGAGCCGGGTGACTGTGGGGACAAGCTTGGCGCCGGGGGCGCGCGGGTCGCCGTCGTACAGGCCTTCGACGTCGGAGAGGAGAATCAATAGCGGCGCGCGGATCAGGTTGGTGACCATTGCGGCCAGCCGGTCGTTGTCGCCGAAGGTGGTTTGCAGCTCCTCGACGCTGACGGTGTCGTTTTCGTTGATGATCGGCACGGCGCCCAACTCGAAGAGCGTGACGATCGTGTTCCGCACGTTCAGGTAGCGAGTGCGCTCGTCGAGGTCGCTGGCCGTGAGCAAAATTTGCGCGGCGTGATGCCCGAACGAGCGAAGCGAGCGCTCGTAGACCTCGACCAGGTAGCTTTGCCCAATCGCGGCCACGGCCTGCAAGGTGGCCAGATCCTTGGGGCGTTGCTTCAGCCCGATCCGGCCCATCCCCGCGCCGACGGCGCCCGAGCTAACCACGGCGACGTTGCAACCTCGCACGCGCAGCTTGTGGATCTCTTCCGACAGGCTGGCGATCCGCGCCTCGTCGAGCGCGCCGTCGGGCCCTGTGAGGACGCGCGTGCCGACCTTGACCACAATCGTCTCGGCCGTGGCGGTAATTTCCTGACGCAACAAATCGGTCATCTCGGGCAATCGCTCGCTGGGGGTGCTGGCCGGCGCGCCGCTCGTTGGCCAGAAGGGGACGGAAGCGGAGTCGCGCGCGGTCAGACTATTAAGATAACGAGCATCGCTTTCGGCCAGAAGGCGAAGAGGTGGGAACCAATGATACCACCATGTTCTCAGGATGGTTTTTTTAAGAAGAATCAGCGGCACAGAGGTCTCAGAGAACACCGAGAAAGGCGATCGATGGTCGCCGCTGAGTGACGATTCGTAAGTGCTCTTCATGGTATTTCCGTCTCGGTGTCCTCGGTGTGCCCTGTGGCTTTTAATCTGAATTTCCTCTGGGTCAAAAACCCAAGAGTGCCTTCGTTTCGCCATTGTTTGGCTCGCCGAGCCCCGGCTGACATTCGCTCCTCTGGCGGGTTACAATCTGAGGGAACTCAAGCACCAGGAGCTTTTGGCGATGATGACGAAGACTATGAAGACCATTCCGCTCGCGATTTTCTGTTCGATGGTCTGTGGCCTGGCCTCTGGCGTGCCGACTTCGGCCGTGGCCGCGGATGACGTGAAGATCGAACGGGTTGTGGGGACCGAGATCCCCGGGCGATACAAGCACCCGGCTTCGATCGAGCAATTGAAGAACGGCGATCTCTACATCGCCTATTACGGCGGCGACGGCGAGTACGCCGAGCAGACTGCCGTCTACGGCATGCGTCAGAAAAAAGGGGAGACCAAGTGGTCGGCGCCGAAGGTGATCGCCGACACGCCGTTCTATTCCGACGGCAACGCGGTCATCTGGCAGGCGCCGGACGGAGTGGTATGGCTGTTCTACGTTTGCCGCTTTGGCGACACCTGGAGCACATCGCGGATCAAGGCGAAGCTCTCGACCGACGGCGCCGAGACTTGGAGCGATTCGTTCTTCGTGGCGCTCGAAGAAGGGATGATGGTCCGCGGCCGTCCGATCGTCGCCCCCGACGGCGACTATCTGCTGCCGGTCTATCACGAGACCGGTTTCGATCAAGAAAAAGTCGGCGCCGACAGCGTGTCGCTCTTCTTGCGCTTCAATCCCAAGACCAAAAAGTGGAGCGAGAGCACGCGCATCAAGTCGCGGGTCGGCAACATTCAGCCTGCCGTGGCGCAGGTCGACGGCGACTACCTGGTGGCGTATTGCCGTCGTGGCGGCGGCTACGAGCCGGTCAAGGATGGCTACGTCGTGCGCAGCGAATCGCGCGATGGCGGCAAGACCTGGAGCGAAGGCAAAGACTCGGCCTTTCCGAACCCGAACGCGGCCGTTGATTTTCTGCGGTTGAAGAACGGCCACCTGCTGCTGGTCTACAACGACAACATGAACGATCGCAATCCGCTGACAGTGGCGATCTCGAGCGACGGCGACAAGACGTATCCGAACCGCCGCGACATCGCGACGGGCAAGGATTCGTTCGCGTATCCGTACGTCATTCAAGCGGCCGACGGCAAGATCCACCTGGTCTACACGTCGGAACAGCGGACGGTGATCAACCACGCGATCTTCGAAGAGTCGGCGATCGGCAAAGCGAAAAAGCCGTAAGGGCGTTCGCAGCCGAGATTGCGCCGGCTTGCAAACCCTTCTCCCGCCGGGAGAAGGTGGTTCACGAAGTGAACCGGATGAGGGCAGCTGCGCGGATCGATATTCAATCGACGGTAGATTCGCTTGGAAAGATTCGCGCGATGGAAAGTGTTTAGGCGGCGCTCCCTCACCCCGGCCCTCTCCCGGCGGGAGAGGGGGAATTGCGAACCGACGCAACAAGGCGGCAATGCAACGCCGCAACGCCTACTTCATCCCGTTGGTCGGTTTTATGGCGCCGCGGACTCCTAGTAACTCCGGATGGCGGGCGATCCGGTCTGAGAATTCTTGCGCGTTGCGGACCACCGGCTTCATTTCGCGCGTTAATTGCTCGACGTTTCGCACGGTCGCCTCGATGCGCTGATACATCTCGGGATCGTTGATCATTTTGCCGAGCGAACCATTGGGATTGTTGAGCGAACGGCTGAACTGCTGCATCTCGGTCAGCACGACGTCGAGCTTTTGCGTGGTGCGAGTGAAGTTTTCGACGAGCTGCGGCCCGCGCTGGCCGAGCGGCTTGGTCAGCCCTTCCAGGTTTTGGAAGTTGCGATCGGCCGTTTCGAGCGTCGTTTTGAAGCCTTGCACCGCGCTGCGCGTGTCGCGGATCACGTCGGGCAGGTCGATCATGGCCTGCTTCAGATTGTCGCGGACCTTGGGGTCGCCGACGACCTGGTTAAGGTTGTCGCTCAGCTCGTAGAACCGATCAAGCGTCGCTTCGGCCTTGTTGCCCACCCGAGCGATCTGTTCGTCGTTATGACTGAGCAGATCGTTGACGCGCGCTGCCAGCCGGCCGATTTCATCGCTGGTCGTGGTCACGCTGCTCACGGCGCTCGCCATCGTATTTTGGAGGCTGGCGATGGCCTGGGCAGGATCCATCGCGGAAATGCCGATCAGCCGGTCGCCGTCTTTCAACGGTTTGTGAGGCAGCTTGTCGTTCTTGCCCATGAATTGGATCACGGCGTCGCCCCCCAGCAGGCCATTGTGCACTTCGCAGACTTCGTTGGTTGAGACTTTGTCGGGCTCGTAGATTTCGGCCGTGACCAGCACGCCCGATTCGGGGGCAAACTCGACTTCACGCACCCGGCCGACCAGGATGCCGTATTTGCGAATTGGGGTATCGCGCGACACTCCCATCGCTTGTGGGAAGGTGATGTAGACCGTGGCGCTAGGGGCGGTGATGTTTGGGATCGATCCAAACAGCGCCACCAGGATGCCGGCCACGATCACGCCGGTCAGCACCACGGCGCCCACGCGAAATTGAACAACCCGTTCGTCCATCGTTATCACCTGACCCTGTTGACCACCGTCGCTTATCGAACGCGCGAGTCGGCCAGATCGCGCATCTCCATCAGCCGTTCGCCGGCTTCGCCGTTGACGAACTGCGTGACTCGTTTGTCGTTGCAGCTATCGAGCTTGTCGGGGGGCGAGTCGAAAATAATTTGCGGATCATCCGGCTTCAGATGCGCGAGCGGAAACAGCATCACCACCCGATCCGCCACCTTGCGCGCCGTGTGCATGTCGTGCGTGACCACGATGCTGGTCACAGGATAACGCTTGCGCGTGCGGAGGATCAATTCGTTAATGACGTCGCTCATGATCGGATCGAGGCCGGTGGTCGGTTCGTCGTAGAGCATGATCTCGGGGTCGAGCGCCAAGGCCCGCGCCAGGCCCACGCGCTTGCGCATGCCGCCGGAGAGCTCGGCCGGTTTTTTGTGCATCACCATCTCCGGCAGGCCGACTTCTTCCAGGCGTTTGACCACGATCTCGTGAATCTCACTAGGGCTTTTCTCGGTGTGCTGCCGCAGCGGAAATGAGACGTTTTGCTCCACGTTCATGCTGTCGAACAAGGCCGCTTGCTGAAACAAAAAACCGAATCGGATCCGCTGCCGCGTCAGTTCTTTGTCACCCAACGAAGAAAGATTCGCCCCATCGAACAGCACCTCGCCGCGGGTGGGGCGGACCAACCCGATGATTGTTTTCAAGAGCACCGTCTTACCGCATCCGCTTTCGCCAATCAGGGCCAGCGTTTGCCCGCGTGGCACGGTCAGATTGATTCCGCGCAGCACGTTCTGCCGGCCAAACTGCACGGACAGTTGGCGCACGCCCACCAGGGGCCGGTTTTCGTCGGTGGCAGTTTCGGGTTTGGACGCCATGAGTTACAAGCGAAGGCCAGCTTCGGATTGGTTCTTAGAGGAACGAAGGACCTTGCGGCCACAACAGGAAGTACAGCTTATCCAGCGAGATCCCCAAGACGAAATCGAGCATCAGGATGACGACGAACGAATTGACGAACGCGCTATAGGCCGCGCGACCGACTCCTTCGGCGCCTGGATCGCAATGGAATCCGCGGTGACAACTGATCAGCGCGATCGCCGCGCCGAAGAACATGCTCTTGCACAGACCGCCGAACAAGTCGAAGGCGCTGACAAAGCGCTGCGAGTTGTCCCAGTAATGATGATTGTCGATCCCGAGGATTTGCGTGCTATAAAACCAGCCGCCGACCACGCCCATGAAATCGGCCATCAAGGTCAAAATGGGGATCAGCAGCAGGCAGCCCAGAAATCTCGGCACCACCAGGTAAGCGATCGGATTGGCGCCCATGCTGGACAGGGCGTCGATTTGTTCGGTCACGCGCATGGTGCCCAACTCGGCGGCCATGGCGCTGCCGACGCGCCCGGCGAGCATGGTGGCGGCCAGCACGGGCCCCAGTTCGCGGACCAGCGACATATTGATTACGGCCCCCAATCGCGTCTCGAGATGGGCGACTTTGAACTGCGAATAACTCTGCACCGCCAGCACCATGCCGATGAAAGTTCCGGTCAGCGCGACCACCGGCAGGCTGAGGACGCCAATCTGATACAGGCAGGGCATCAAGGTCTCGCGCCGCGGCAGACGCGCCGCCAGCCACGATAGCGTCCTGCCGCAGAAGACGGTGATATCGCCGAGCGCCACGATCCAGCCGAGGACCATCTCGCCCAAATCGGTGACCCAGTCGACGATCCCTTGCCCAAGCGATCGCCGGTGATTGCCGTGGCGTTCGAGAGCGCCGTGTCCGCTGGCCATGGGAAAGATTCCTTTGGGTTCTGTCGCTCGCCGCGCGCAAACGTGCAACGGCGACAAATATCACGTCGAGCCTACATTCGTCCAGACGGTTCTTGAGGCTTGAGAAAAGGTTATCGATTGTCGAGATTTGGCGACCTGGCTGGTTCGGGTAACCGATGCTGGCGCAGGCGTCGCCAGCGCGAACCATGAGATTCGTGGGACTTCGCGGGCTGCTCCACGCATTTTGCGCCTCTTGCCCACGGGGTTCGACCCGCCCTATCATCGATAGCATGACTGCAACCACCGCCACTGCTGCCTGGACTGTCCGACCGAAAGTGATTGTGCTGGGGGCCGGCGATCGGCCAAACATTCGCATGGCGGCCGAAGCGCTGCGCGCCACGGTCGAAGCCAGCGCGGACGTTGTCCTGTGGGATCTGGCGTTTGCCACGCCGTTGGCGGACATTCAGGCAGATCTGGTGATTGTGTTTGGCGGCG
>DASXPZ010000111.1:0-4349 GCA_036493275.1 Pirellulales bacterium | reverse complement strand
CAACTGGCCGAACAGATCGTTGACGAGAGCAGCCAGGGGGACGCCTTCACGCTGGTCCTGCTGGCCGATCCGCCGCAAGTGATCGTCGGTTCGCCGTCGTTTGCGCCGGCCGATTTCGTCAAAGAGATCGCGAATCTGAAGCTCACGCATGGCGGCGGCGATCTGGCGGCCACGCTGGTCCGCGTCGAGGAGATCTTGCACTCCGCGCGGCGCGAATATCCGCGGCTGGCGCAAGAGCAGATCTTTTTTCTGACCGACCTGGGGCGCACGAGTTGGGCGCCTGACCTGGCCAAAGTGGCGCTCGACGAATTCCGCGAGCGCAGCCGCCGGCTGGGGGAAAGCGCGTCGCTGACATTGATCGATCTTGGCCAGCCGAACGCCGAGAACATGGCAATCGAGCAATTGCGAATCGACGAGCCGCTGGTGACTGTCGGCCAGCCGGTGTCGCTCTCGGCCGAAGTCCGCAATTTCGGCAGGCAGCCGCGCGGCAAACAAACGGTCGAACTGTTGGTCGATGGTCGCCGCGCCGCCGAGCAAACCGTCGACGTCGCGCCGGGTGGGCGTGCGTCGCTCTCTTTTTCGCACCCCTTCGAAACGCCCGGCGACCACGTGGCGGAGCTGAAGCTGGCCGCTGACTCGCTCGAAGTCGACAATCGTCGCTACCTGGCGCTGCCGGTGAAGGAGCAGATTCGCGTGCTGTGCGTCGATGGTCGTCCAGCCGGGGTGCGTTTCAAATCGTCGACCGATTTTCTCACCGTGGCGCTGGCGCCGCGCGAGGCCGAGGGGCAGGCTCCTCGTCTCAAGACGGAAGTCGTCTCGGAAAGCGCGCTGCTCGACTCCGATCTGACGAAGTTCGATTGCGTCTTTCTCTGCGACGTGGCGCAGTTCACTGAGCGCGAAGCGAAAATACTGCGTTCCTATCTGAACTGGGGAGGCGGGCTCGTCTTCTTTCTCGGCGAGCAGGTCGTGGCCGACAGTTACAACCGCCAACTGGGCCCCGCGGCAGGCCCGGAGCGCCGCGTCTTGCCCGCCGCGCTCGGCGCGGTGGTCGCGGAGCCCCATTATGGGCTCGATCCGCTCGGCTATCGGCACCCGCTGGTGGCGGAGTTTCGCGACCAAGAGCAAGCCGGCCTGTTGACCACGCCAGTCAGCAAGTTCTTTCAATTGCAATTGTCTGAAAAGTCTCAAGCACAAGTGGCGCTGGCAATCGAAAACGGAGCGCCGCTGATTGTCGAGGAGCCGATCGGTCGCGGTCGGTCGATCTTGATCGCCACCTCGGCCGAAGCCAGTTGGACCGCCATGCCGATGTGGCCGAGCTACGTTCCGATCGTGCAAGAACTACTGATGTTCGCCGTGCGCGGCCAATTGCAAGATCGCAACGTGCTGGTCGGGCAGTCTCTCGGCGCGCTGCTCCCTCCCGGCGCGGGAAACACGGTCGAGATTCAACTCCCCGGCGGCGAAGTCAAACGGAACACCGCCGGCGGCGCGGGTGGAGACCGCTCCTGGAGTTTTGCCGAGACGACCACCAGCGGAATTTTCCGCGCGCAGTCCGCTGCGGCCAATGGCGGGGCTCCGCTCGTCGAAAGCTTTGCCGTCAACGTCGACACCGCCGAGAGCGATCTCACGCCGGTCAGCGAGGATGAGCTGGCCCGCGAAATCTGGCCCGGCGTGCGTTATCTCCATCGCACGAATTGGGCCAACGACGAAGGAGCGGTCGACGCCGAGATCGTGTCGCGCAGCCATCTCCATTTGTGGCTGATCTGGCTGGCGGGAGGGCTGTTGCTTGTCGAAAGCTTTCTCAACTGGTTCACGGGGCGGCATGCGCAATGAAGGGAACATTGCCAACCTGGATCGAACGCATGCTCGGCGCCGACGTGGCCGAGAGTGGCGAAGGCACGATCTGGAAGCTCGACTACAGTTGGCCGCTGCTCCCTTGGGTCACGCTGTTGGCCGCGGCGGGGATTGCGGCGACGGTCGTCTTTTTTTACTTGCGCGAAGCGGGGTCGGCCCGTCGGGCGCTGCGGTGTTTTCTGATCGGCCTACGGCTCTCCCTCTTCGTCATTCTCGGCCTGATGCTAGCGCAATTCGCCCTGTCGCTCGAACGGACTGGCTTGCCCTACCTGGTGCTGGCGATCGACGATTCGGCCAGCATGGGCATCGCCGACCGCTACGACGATTCCGACACGCGCGCGGCGGCCGAAAAACTCCTCCGCTCAGCGAAGCTCGACAAAGGAACCCGCCTGAATCTGGCCAAAGCGCTGACGCTCGCCGATGACGGGGAATTGCTGCGCGAAGCCGCGCGGCGACATAAATTGCGGTTGTACTTTTTGTCCGACACAGCTCGCGGCGAAACTGGCGACACAGGCGAGTTGCTCGACCGGATCCGCAAAAGCGAACCGACCGGCGCGACGAGCCGGCTAGGCCAAGGCGTTCGCGCCATCTTGAACGACCTGCGCGGGGCGCCCCCTTCGGCCATTGTCCTCTTCACCGATGGCGTGAACACCGACGGCGAGCCTCTGGCCGAGGCCGCCGCCTACGCCCGCCGCAAAGGGGTGCCGCTGTTCGCCGTGGGCCTCGGCAGCCCGAAGCCGAATCGCGATCTGCTGGTCAGCGATCTACTGGTGGAAGACGTGGTGTTCGTCGATGACGTTGTTAATTTCGAGTTCAAGCTCACCGGTCACGGATACGAGGGGCAGCGCGTCGAGGTGCAGTTGAAATCCAAGACCTCGCCCACGCCGCTGGCCAAGACCACGGTCGTGATCGGTCCGGACGGCGAAGCGCGCAAAGGGCGAATCGCCTATCGGCCGCGCGAAGTCGGCGATTTCGAGTTCATCGTCGAGACTCCCGCGCTCGCCGACGAAGCGCAGGCCGACAACAATCGCCAGGAGCGAATCGTCAGCGTGCGTAAGGAGCAAATTCGCGTGCTGTTGGCCGAAGGGGCGCCGACCTACGAATATCGCTTTCTGAAAAACCTGCTCGAACGCGACGCCACGATCAAGCTGCACACGCTCTTGCAAGACGCCGAGCCGGGCTACGCAGAGATCGATCGAACGGCCTTGCGGTCGTTCCCCGTGCGTCGCGAGGAATTGTTCGAGTACGACGTGCTGATCCTGGGGGATCTCAATCCCACTTCGCTGGGCGCCACGGTCACGCGCAACATTAGCGACTTCGTCACCGAAAAAGGAGGAGGCGTGGTGTTCATTGCCGGCCGCCGCTACACGCCGACCGTCTTTCGAGACACGCCGCTGGCCGGATTGTTGCCGCTGGAGTTCGAAGGCGCCTCGGCCGGAATCCCGATTGTAGGTCGCAGCCCGGGCTTTCAGGTAACCCCCACCGAGCTTGGCCTCGCCAGTCCGGCGATGCAATTGGGGGACTCGCCCGAGCAGACCCGCGAGATCTGGTCGAAATTGCCCGATCTCTATTGGCTGTTCGAGGTCGCCAAGCTCAAGCCCGCCGTGCGCGTGCTGGCCGAGCATCCCACGCGCTCCGGTCCCGACGGCATAAAGTTGCCGCTCGTCAGTTTGCAATATGTGGGCGCCGGCAAGGTGCTGTTTCACTCGATCGATTCGACTTGGCGCTGGCGTTATCGAGTGGGAGACGTCTTTCTGGCCCGCTATTGGGTGCAGTCGATTCGCTACTTGAGCCGCGCGAAATTGCTCGGCAAGGATCGGGCCGCGGAGTTGGCCGTCGATCGGCGCGAATATCGCCGCGGTGAGCCGGTCAAGCTGCGTGTGCGGTTCAGCGACGATCGCCAAGCGCCCGCCGAAGACGATGGCGTAGTGGTCGTGGTCGAGCAGGATGGCGGCAAGAACCAGCGCGTGCAGTTGCATCGCTCGACGGCTGGCCGTGGCTTGTTCGAGGGGACGATTTCCGATCTCGACGAAGGACGCTATCACGCCTGGATCGCCGCGCCGGCGACGGAAGGCGCCGCGCCGGCGACGGATTTTCTGGTCGCCGCGGCGCCGGGTGAGTTTCTGCGCATGGAGATGGACGCCACCGAATTGCAACGCGCCAGCAGCGAATCGCGCGGGCGTTACTTCACGCTGGCAAACGCCAGCGATTTGCAACGCAGCCTGCCCGAGGGAAAGCAAGTGCCTATCGAAGCGCTGCAACCGTTGACCTTGTGGAACAAGTGGCCGCTCTTGTTGTTGTTCTTGACGTTGTTGGTGGGCGAATGGACGCTGCGCAAGCGGCGTGGAATGGTATAATCGCTTACCGCTGTCAAGGTAGCGCTGGAGCCAGCAGTTCTGCGGCGCGGCGAAGCTTGGCGAGGTCAAAGCGCGCGTCAGATAGCGGCGGTTCGGAGAATTGTTGCATGCCTCATCCGCTCGAGCAGGAATTGCGCCGTC
>DASXPZ010000110.1:0-4175 GCA_036493275.1 Pirellulales bacterium | reverse complement strand
TCTCCTGATGGCGCCTCTGTCACGCACTGGAGTGCGTGACCTACGGAGAATCATCCGCGCTGCTTACTTCTTCTTTTGCGTCAAATCTTCGTCCGCGCGGAGGATCGTGTAGTACCCCACCATCATTTCCTCGAAGGTCTGCAGGCCAAAGCGGACTTTCTTGGTGGGGTCGGGATTCGAAGGGTTGTTTTCCGAGTTGTCGAAGTGACCGGTGCAGAGCAGCTTGGTCCCCTTGGGGAGTAGCTTGGGCTCGGTAAAGTCGTAACGCAGTTGCCAGTTGAAATCGTAATGCGGCACGTCGAGCAGCGTTTCGGTCGTGCCGTCCGGGTACACCGCGTCGAAACGAAAGCTCTTGCCGCGATAGTGCATGTGCGGGAAGAGATTCAACAGCAGCATGTCGCGGCTGAACTTCACTTTGGTCACCACCTCGTGATTGTCAGCGTGCGGCGGGATCTCGAAGCCGGCGTTTACCGCCATGCCGTACATCACTTTCTTCTTCACGCTCGCAGGGTCGGCGAACTTCAAGCCCACCAGACTGCGGTCTTGTTGCTCGCGGCCGTCGGTGGTGTAGTGCATCTGAATGAAAAACGTCGAACCGGCCCGGACCTTCAGCGCCGAGCCCTCCGGATATTTCCACGGCGGCATGCCTGGCGCGTAGACCGCGATCATCTGCCCATCGGCCTGCGCCTGCTCGGGCTTGCTCACGTCGGTTCCCGGCGGAATGGCGAACAACACGACGTGATGCACCACCGCGGGATTGCCCGGCCGGGCTTCGGCCACGGTGATCCATTTGTCCTCGGTGAATTTCGGATCGATCTGGAAGTACTGATAGTCGATCACCCCTTCGGCCGCCACGGTGTAGGGCTCGGTCATCTCGTACACAGCGTCCGGCTTTCCCATCCGCCAGCCGGCGGCGAACTCGGGCGCCGGCGGAAGCTGCTTGCGATCTCCCTCGGGGCAGCCGTTTTCGACCCACTGGCCAAAGAGCTTTTTCTCGTCGGCCGTCATGCTGCAATCGTTCGAGAACTTGCCGTGCTGGGGATCTGCGAACCACGGGGGCATGCGCCCCTGATCGATCACTTCGCGCATCGTGTCGGCCCAGCCGATCACTTCGTCGTAAGTGGTCAGCGGAAACGGCGCCAGCTCCCCTGTGCGATGACATTCAACGCAGCGGGCGTTCACGATCCGCGCGATCTGGTTCGAATACGTGACGTCGCCGCGCGGCTCGGTCTTGCGCACGCGGCCGATGGCGCAGCCCGTGGCCTCGGTGGTTGGGGTCGTGACCGGCTTGTCGGCCAGCAGTTCTTCGATCGCGGTGGCCAGCTCGCGGTTCGCGGCCTTTTGCTTGTGGAGCCCGACGCCAAATTGATCGTCGATCCGCCCGCAATAGCGCACGTTGCGGACCGCGTCGAGAACGTAGACCTGCGGCGTCCGCTCGGCGAGCAGCTTATCTGCTAGCGTGTTGCCGGCGTCTTTTAAAACCGGAAAGGGGACGTTGTAGGTTTGCGCCCAACGCGCGATTTCGGTCGGCGTGTCTTGCAGGTTCGAGTTGACGCCGACGAATTGCACTCCCTGCGGTTCGTACTGCTTAGATAGCTCGACCAGTCGAGGAGTGTAAACCTTGGCCAGCGGGCAATCACAGCCGAGGAACGCGATCACGATCAGTTTGCGATCTTGAAAGTCAGCGAGCGACTGCGGATTGCCGTGAAAGTCGCGCAGTGAAAAATTCTCGACGCGACTACCGATCAGACTTCGCTTGGCGGCGGCCTCGATCGCCATCGGCGCGCGGCTGAAAGACCAAAACAGGAGCGAGCCGAGTAGCAGAAGGAGCAACGCAGGGCGGGCGCGCATGATCGAACCTCGCAGTGTGGGGCGCGGGTGGTTCTGTAGCGCGATGTGGTGGCAAAAGCACAACCCATACGCGCGCTAACGATCGACCCTCACCATATCCGACGCGCCGCCGAGTCGCAAATTATTTCCGTCGACAAACGGCTCACTTGTCCGGCTTCGTAGGTTCCCCCGCGAGTGGCGGCCAGCCTTACAAAAACGCCTTCAGCACGTCTTCCGGGGCGGGGCCGTAGTGCGATGGCGACAGTGACGCCGAGGCTCGGCCTTGGCTTAGGCCGCGCATCGCGCTGGAGTAGCCGAACAGGTTGGCCAGCGGCGCTTCGGCTTCGATCACCGTGTTGCGACCGCGGGCTTCTGTATGCGTGATCATCGCGCGGCGCTGTTGCAGATCCGCGACGAAGTCTCCCATGTATTCTTCCGGCACGACGATATCGACCTTCATGATCGGTTCGAGCAGCACGATGCCGGCGGCTTGCAGGCCTTTCTGAAAAGCGTCGGCCGCGGCGCGGCGGAACGCCAGGTCGGTCGATTCCCCTTCGCTCGTTTCGCCCCCCAGCACCGTAATCTTGGTCTTCATCAGCGGGAAGCCGAGCGAGCCGCCCCCTTCGGCCTGCTGGGTCAGCACTTCCAGCACCGCGGTGTGAAACGCGGCGGGGATCGACTCGCCAGCCGTCGTGGTCACCAGCACCGGCTGGTCCCCTTCGTACGGCTCCATGCGTACGCGAACCTTGGCGAAGAGTTGCTGGGCCGAGACAACCTGCCGGCACTCCCCCGTCACTTCGACCGCTTTTTGAACCGTCTCGCGATAGCTGACGCGCGGCTTGTGGACGCGGACGTTCAATTTGAAATCGCGAAGCAGCCGGTTCTTGATCACTTCAAGATGAAGCTCGCCCATGCCGCTGATCAAGGTCTGGCCCGTCTCTTCGCTCTCCTGGCAGCGGAACGTGGGATCTTGCCGCTTGAGCATTTCGAGCGTCTCTTGCAGTTTTTTGCGCTCGGCCGAGCTTTCGGGCTCGATCGCCATCGAGATCACCGTCTCAGGAAAGGCGATCGATTCCAGCAGGATCGGCTCCTTCGGTTCGCAAAGCGTGTCGCCGGTGACGGTGTGCCGCAGGCCGATGACGCCTACGATGTCGCCCGCCTCGACTCGGTCGACCTGCTCGCGGCGATCTGCCTGAATGTGCCAAAGCTGGCTGATGTTTTCCTTTTTGTCGGTCCGCGGATTGAGCATCCGGCTGTTCGATTTCAGCTCGCCCGAATAGATCCGCATGTAATGCAGATCGCCATGCTTATCGGCCTGGATCTTGAAGACGAGCCCGCAGAACGGCTCGCTGGTCGTTGGCTTGCGCTGGAGCTTTTTATCGGGCTTGGCCGGATCGGTCCCATCGACCGGCGGCAGGTCGGCCGGGCTGGGCAGGTAATACGCCACAGCGTCGAGCACCGGTTGCACGCCGACGTGATCGAGCGCCGAGCCGCACATCACTGGCGTGATAAAGCCGTGGATCGTCGCCGAGCGAATCGTGCGGCGGACCAGGTCTTCCGGGACGTCCTTTTCGCCCAGCAGCAATTCGCCCAACTCGTTCGAGTAATCGAAGAGCTGTTCGAGCATCTGGGCGCGCCACAACTCGGCGTCTTCCTGCATCTCGGGTGGGATCTCGGATTCGACGACCTTCGAGCCCTGGCTCTCCTGCGGAAAGGTCAGGAACTTGCGCGAGATCAGATCGATCGCGCCGCGAAAGGCGTTGGGGACATGCGGCGGCCCGACGCCGACCGGGATTTGAATCGCCAGCGGGTGGCCTTCGAGCCGCTTTTTGATTTCTTCGACCGTGCCGAAGAAGTCGGCGCCCTCGCGGTCCATTTTGTTGATGAACGCCACGCGCGGCACATGGTAACGGTCCGCTTGCCGCCAGACGGTTTCGCTCTGCGCTTCCACCCCTTCGCGCGCGCTGAAGACCACCACGCCGCCGTCGAGGACGCGCAGGCTGCGCTCGACCTCGGCGGTGAAGTCGACGTGCCCCGGCGTGTCGATCAGGTTGACCACCACGTCGCGCCAGCGGAACGTGACGCAGGCGCTGTTGATCGTGATGCCGCGCTCCTGTTCCTCGGGATCGTAGTCGGTGACCGTGTTCCCTTTGTCGACGTCCCCCATCCGATGCGTGGCGCCGGAATAGAAGAGCATCCGCTCAGTGAGCGTGGTCTTGCCGGCGTCGATGTGGGCGATGATGCCGATGTTTCGTAGGTCTGCGAGCTTGCGAGCCATAACAGGTAACCGTAGGTAGATTCAATGCTTTCGATCAGTCTGTGCGCCACGGCCGGCTTGTCCAGCA
>DASXPZ010000109.1:0-7237 GCA_036493275.1 Pirellulales bacterium | reverse complement strand
GAATACGCCCCTCTCGCCGGCAGGACTCTGGAACCAAAAACCGCCCCAAAGTTCCTTGGTAACTTAGGGTAAGGCCTCAGATGGGTCAAGGGAGGTCCCACGTTCAGTCGGGCTCTCGGGCCTTTGATGGGTGCCAGCGGAACACAACTCAATGGGCGATCCCCATTTTGCCTTTGTCCAGCACTACTCGATGCGCGTTCGCGTTTGCCGAAACCTGAAATGAGGTCGGACGGTGAGTGCGCCGAGTCGACTGGCCTCTTTCGTCTCCTCGTCGCCGACTGGACTTCCTGGCGCCGATGATTGCCGCCGAATGAATCACCCGCTCGAAATGGCCGGACACTTCAGCGATCGCCTCGCGAATGAAACAAGTTCTTCGAACGAAGTGCGTTGTCGGCGCGTGCAGCGAAGTCGGGGAATGGCAATCGAGTTTGAAGGCGCCAAGCATTGACTAGCGCAGTGACCTGAGCTCAGTTGCCGAGGTTCTCATTGTTACACGTCGCTCGCAAACTCACTTCGTTGATCGCGAAACGCGTTGCCGCCGGACTTCCTTCAGTTATCTTTGTCTGCCGCTGATTGGCGGACGAGGTGAGAACGCGCGGCGTTTTGCCAACCCTGAAAGCGCGTTCATAAGCCGAACGGCGGTGGGCTCCTTGCTGAATTGAAATGTTTTCTTCCATTGCCTGATTCAAACGCGCTCGTATGATACAGACATTGAGCGGGACTTCGGTTCCAGCTCGTGGTCGCCGGGTTCCTGCCCCACCCGGTGACCTTTTTTATGCGCTGACGCGGATGCGTGGATTTTTCGTGCGATGGAATGCAGAAGAGCCTGCGACTGCAGGCAATCTCTGGCTGCTTTGCGCAGTCTTCCATCCCCTGTGGCAGGATCTGCCGACGCTAGCAGAAGAACTGAAGATTGCGCGGCTGCGGTTCGATCCGATCCTTAGGTCGACTGCCGCCGCGACGTTTCCCCACGCGAGCGCCGGCTGTCGCAGCGCGGGCGCTCCCGGAACAGCGCGCCCGACCTGGACGTTTCTCGAAGATAAGGACTTGGTAAGCATGCGCCTGTTTACGCTTTTGGCTCGCGCGACGACGACGCGCCTGGTGGACGATCTCAGCCAGCAAATCAGTCGCCGGCTTTATGTTCCTCTACGAGAGGCGTGCGCCGAGGCCGTTGCCCGAATGACTCGCTCCGAAGCGCGCGGTTACCTGTGGGCGAAGGCGCAGCCCGCCGTAACGCTGGAAGTCACCCGCGTGATGGCCTGGCACAAAGGCCCGACGGGCGGCGTTGAATCGCTCGTTGCGCAGCAAGTGCGCGAGCGACTGGTGCAACAGGTGCTGGCCGATCTGCTGAAAGAGAAGTCAGCGCGCCGCGGCGGGCGACGCGTTGCGTAGCTCGAAGAGCGGCGTAATCAGACACACCGCGTTTACGTTTGGTTGGACTTCTGCGCGGTTGGCAAGCGCAACGCGGCGCTTCCCTCACCCCGGCCCTCTCCCGGCGGGAGAGGGAGATAACGCGGCTCGATTTCAAACGCCGGGCCACGCGCCGGGACCGTTGTCAACCTCTTTCATCTCGGTCTTCGTGTCGTAGAGTTTCAAGCCGCGCGCTTGATAATGGGCGGGCGCCGTGGGATGGTCGAGCGTGCAGGTATGCAACCAGACTCGTTTGGCGCCGCGTTCCCAGCCGCGCTCGATGGCGTGGAACAGAAGCCGGCCGCCGTACCCCTGGCCGACGAAATCCGGCAGCATGCCGAAGTTGACGATCTCTGCGCCCGTCTTCGACAATAGCTCTTGCTCATAGTATCCGGCGGGCGTTCCTTGAACGTAGGCCACCCAAGTTTCGAGTTCGGGCCGGCCCATATATTCCAACCACCGCTCGCGCGACCATTGATCGCGGACCCGCCAGTGATAATCTCGCCCCACGGCCAGATAGAGCATGCGGTTGAGCTCCGGCAGCGGGATTTGCGCCTGGAGAATTTCAAGCGGTTGGGCCGCGGCTCGCGCCGGCCTCAGGTCCGCGCGATCGAAAATCTCAAGGTAATACGTCGTGACTGGTTTCAGCATGTCGCGAGCCCTCGGCCGGTGCGGTTCAGAGAACCGGCATTCTAGCTTAGCCTCACGATTGTTGTAACCAAAGAGAGACAAGGGAGTCACGAAGCGACTGAATCTTCAGGAGACAATGGCCAATGGCTTCGAACTAATCGGCTAGTTCAGGTCATACTAGCCCCGGACGCGAACCGTAGATTCATCGACGATCCACAATTTGCCTATGAGAGGTTCGCTCTTCAGGATCTCTATGAGACGCCTCACGACGCTAACGATTGTTGATCGTTGGAGTCGAGCAAGGCGAATGACGATGATGCCCGCGTTATCAGCCGGAGGATAGGAGCGAATGTCGGCAAACCCCAGATCAAGCGTCAGAAATGCTCTCATTTCCTGCTGACAAACTCTTGCTAATTCTGAATCTGGTCGCCCTCCTAGATTTTGATTCAACACGCTGACCGCGTCATGACCAACCGCGACGAGTCATTCGACCGCCTCGATCGGAAGATTCTCGTCCAGTTTGAATCGGAGCATCAGCCGACACTCGACGGGAGACTAACCGTCCGTTCACGGGCCAACTCCGCCGCATATTCCAGCGAGGCTTTTACGTCATCGAGCGAAAGAGACGGATAGCTCTGGAGAAGCTCGTCCGGCGACATACCGGCCGCTAGATTATCAAGCACGACCGACACCAGGACGCGCGTTCCCTTAATACAGGCCTGGCCGTGGCAGACTGCCGGGTCAACAGAAATTCGGTCTCGCCACGTCATCGTTTCACACTGCCAGGAGTTAAAGGAGAAATCTCATCGCACGCTGTATTCTAGCTGATTCGTGGTGGCGACACAGTGAGCGCGCCTGAGCAGTCTTGTCCCAGGGGATCGATGGCCAAGCGTCTCGGCCCCCACTTTACCTTTCCAGATCGGCCGGCAAGCGTCCTTCGCGCACCGCGCGGACGAGCTGCGCGTGATCTCGCTCGTTTTGCTGGGCGTACGACTCGGCGAAGTCGGCGATCGCTTCGTCGAACCGATCGCTCGTTCCCAAATAATCGCTGATCCGCGCCGGGTCGCCCGAGCGCGCGTGGGCGCGGGCCAAAACCCAGCCGCACGATTCGGCGTAGCTGATCATCGTCGGCGAATCGTAAGCTTCGACCAGCGGCTTCGCCTTGATGTTCCGCAATTGGCGGACATAGAAGTGGCGCCCCGAATGGCCGCGAGTCCAACCCAAAAACAGGTCGCTGGCGGCTTGCATCAATCGCTGTGCGACCACGACTCGCTGGCCATGATTGTCGTACGCCGAGGCGCCTGCATAAGGCTCCAACACCGAAGCTGTCGCCTCTTTGACCTGCAAGAAGAGCGGATCATCCGGGCCGGCCATCAATAGCAGCACCCCGCAACGAGTTCCCACGCTGCCGACGCCGACGACCTTCACGGCGTGATCCACCAGGTGGTATCGATCGAGCAGCACGCGACGCTCTTCGGAGAGCGTGTGACGGTAGGAGTGAAACGCCTCGCGCAAGTTGTCTACAAACTCCAGCGCCTCGGCGTGTTGGGGATGATAAATCAGCGGCGGGTTTTCATGGATCCGGATTTGCCCGCCCCATTCCGAGCAGAGCGCAGCGTCGTGTTCCAGGGCGTCTTGCGATGCCTTGGGAACTCCCTCGCGATCGAGCTTTCGGAATTCGGATTGCGGCGAACGCGCCAGCAGGTCGCTGACGTCGACTCGTTCGTACCAGACTTCGATGGCCCGCATTGTGGAAAATCTTGCCAAATGTTTGCGATAGCTGCGGACGCAGGCCAGCGCGGCGGCGCGGGTTTGCCCCGCCTTGAATTGATTGTTCTGACCCGCAATCACAAAACTGGTCGCCAGGCGCTTTACGTCCCACTCCCACGGGCCGGGAAGCGACTCGTCGAAATCGTTGACGTCGAAGATGAACCGCCGCTCGGGCGTGGCGGAAACGCCAAAGTTCAACAGATGGCAATCGCCGCAGCACTGCACGCGCAGGCCACTGACCGGCGTGTGGGCCAAATCGGCCGCCATGATCGCCGCGGCGCCGCGATAAAACGCAAACGGAGATTTCAACATCCGGCCATAACGAATCGGAACCAGATGGGGCACGCGGTCCGCGCTCGACTCAATCAGAATCTCGATCGGATCGCGCCGGTCCGCGGGCGCTCGCCAGGCGGCGTGACTCGACCTGGGCGCGTCCTTCCGCAGCTTTCTTCCATCGCGCTGTTCGCTCTTGGTCTCGGAAATCACCGGCGCTTTCGAACTCGCCGGAACACGCTTGGCGGGGGTAGCCTTGCACTGTTTCGTCGCGCGTTTTACGGTCGTCTTGCCCATCGTAGTTGCTCTAAGAAGCGGAACGGGTCGCGATCGCGGCGGGATGACCGATCGAAGTCTATTTTAGATCATAATACAGGCTGTATCGGGATTCCAGAAAATGGCCTGTAGAACGGCAGAACGGGAATGTCGCGATTCCGGTTTACGTAGATTGAAGCCCTACAAGATGCCATGCCGGATTATGTGATCGTGCATGATCCGTCTCAACAAGGGAGGCATCTTTCGTCGTCCAGCTCACTCCTCTTTCTTGCCAATGCAATAAACTTGCGTCGCCGTGCGGATTAGCAGCTTGCCTTGGCTGATCGAGGGCGTGGCGACGCATAGTTCATCCAGCGAGTTCGTCTTGTCGACTTTGAACTCGCGCCCCGCCGGCATCACAAACGTGTCTCCTTCTTCATCCAGGAAAAACAGTTTGCCGTTGTAGGCCCAGGGGGACGCCGTGAAGCTTGAACCTTGCGGAAAGCGTGTGCGGTTGAAGACCAGTTCGCCAGTCTTTGCGTCGTGGCAGGTGATCATGCCCAGGTCGAGCAGCGTGTAATACAAGCCGCCGTAGACAATCGGTGACGTGTTGTACGGACCCATCTTTTCGAGCGACCACTTGATGAACTCGTTGGACTTCTCTCCTTCGCCTAGCGTGATATCGCCGGAAGCCCCCGGCTTGAGCGCGTAGACCGGCCGCTTGTTGTCTTGGAAATAGCCCGACGTAACGTACAGCAACCCATCGACGACAAATGGTGAAGGAATCGTCAAGTTCGACATGTGGCCGTCGAAGTGCCACAGCAACTGGCCATCGGTCGAATAAGAGCGGATTTCTTTCTTGCCCGATGCGACGATCTCTGTGCGTTCGTCTTGGCGCCAGACCAGTGGCGTCCCCCAGGTGCTCTTTTCGTCGCGCGGCGTCTGCCATCGCGTCTTGCCCGTGGCGCTATCGATGGCGGCGATATAGGAGTCCTCATCATTGTCGTAGACCATGATCACCTGGTCTCCTTGCGTTACAGGCGATGCGGCCGCGCCGTAGCCGAGCATCGTTTTCTTCGGCGCGATCTCGTGGGTCCAGAGGGGCTTGCCGTCGAAGTCGTAGCAATAGAGGCCGACGTCGCCGAACAAGACGTAGACCCGCTTGCCGTCGGTTGTCGGGGTCTCGGCGGCGTAGGTATTCTTCGGATGACGCGGAACGACGGGCTTGCCCGCGTGGGCTTCGTGCTTCCACAGAATTTCGCCCGTTTTCAGACTGAGGCAATAGACCATCCAGTGATGGAGAGCGTCGGGCGGATCGCTCCGTCCCAGTCCGAGATACAACCCTCCCTTCGGCTTGTCGTAATCTTTGTCCGCGTGGACGGCGGAGACAAAGACGCGATCGCCCCACACGATCGGGCTTCCCCAACCCCAACCGGGGATCGTGGTCTTCCACTGCACATTGGTTTCTGTATCCCACGTGTCCGGCAGGCGCGGATCGTCCGCGACGACGCCACTCCCTTCTGGACCGCGAAACCTGGGCCAGTTATCCTGTCCGGCGGCTGCGCCGGCAAGCGTCACCGCGCACCCACACGTCAGCAGAACCATCGTCACGGAACGAGAAACCTTTTCGGTCATGTTGCGCTCGATAGGGATTGAAAACGAACTAGAAACGCGATCGAATCACTTCACTCACCGCGTTATGGCAACTCGCGAATCTTCAACCCGCGGAATTCGACCGGCGAGCCTTCCGATTCGAGGCACAAGAAACCGCTCCGCGGGTCGCAATCGGTTCCGCCCGAGACTTCTTCGCCATTGACCCACAGCCGCACTTCGCCGTTGATGGCGCGGATGTAGTAGTGGTTCCACTCGTTGAGCCCCTTGCTAAGGTTCTTGGAGGGGAAGCTGCGGCGGCCGTCGGGCGAGACCGGAGGAAAGGGCTTCATCTTCGCGCTGCCAACGCTGAAGACGTCGCCGTGCGTGGTGAACCAATCGGCTTTTTTGCCCGTTTGCTTTTCGTACTGAGCCTGGTAGCCTTCGTCGAGCACTTGCACTTCAATGCCGTGCGGCAGCTTTCCTTTGGTCAGCCCCTTGAGCGAAGATTCAGGGGTCCAGATGAATACGCCCGAGTTGCCGGCGGCCTTCAAGTGACGCCACTCGACGAGCACTTCGAGATTCGTGTACTGCTTCTTCGAGCGCATCACACCGACCGGGCTGCCGGTGCAAGTGATCAGACCATCTGCTTTGAAGGCCCAGGTGTCGGGATCGCAGTTCACATTTTCGAAGTCCTGTTCGCCGAGCGCCTTCCAGCCGGGGCCGCTTCCGTCGATCGTGGCCTTTGGCCCTGCGGCCGGTTCGGCGGCGTGGGCTGCGCCGACGATCAGTACTAGCGCGACAAAGGCCAGAGAGCAGAAAGCAAACGGGTGATGGGTCAGTGATGGTGTGCGCATCGGGCCTGATTTCTCCGGTTGAAGTTTTGAAGTGATCTGGTCGCGGTTCGACGCAATTGTCAACGCATGTTCGCGCGGCGGCAATAGCCCTGCGGGAACCGACGAGCTATCTTTCCGCGGCAAGGCGTTCGTTGTTTTGAGAGTTTCCTTGATCCACTGTCGAAGGCGGCGCGCTGCTCGGCGGGAGCCTCGCACTCCCGGACAATCGCCTTCCCCGCGCGAACACAGATTCTTCACTGCCCGCCGGCGGCCGTTGCGGCGGAGGGGTCGGCTCGTTGGGTGGCGAGGAACTCGATCAGGTCGCGCAATTCTTCGGCGGTGAGTGTTTTGTCGAGCCCTTGCGGCATGATCGAAACGGAGGAGGGAGCAAGCTCATCGATGTCGGAACGGGCGATACGGATCTCGGCGCGATCGGTCGTTCGCAGGTAAACGGCCGTCGCGCTTTCTCGACC
>DASXPZ010000108.1:0-3402 GCA_036493275.1 Pirellulales bacterium | reverse complement strand
CAGATTTCGCTCGTCGACGATTTTGTCACTAAGCGCGTCAGCGGAATCTGCCTGGCGCCCCTCGATTCGCAGGCGCTTGAAAAAAGCGTCCGCGGCGCCAAAGACCAAGGGATACCGACGGTCATCTTCGACAGCGCCCTGGCGGACGAAACCAACATCGTCAGTTACGTCGCCACAGACAACTATCGCTGCGGCGCGATGGCCGCCCGTTACCTGGCCGAGCTACTGGGAGGAAAAGGCAAGGTGATTTTGCTGCGCTACACCAGCGGCAGCGAGAGCACCGAACAACGCGAGCAAGGATTTCTCGAAACGCTCACCAAAGAGTTTCCGAACATCGAGCAACTTTCGACCGGCCAATACTCGGGCACGTCGTTCGAAGATTCGCACACCGTCGCGCAGCAATTGCTGCTTAAGTATGGCGACGAAGTCGACGGCGTCTTCACCGTCTGCGAGCCGAATAGCACCGGCATGTTGCGAGCGCTCGAAGCTCGCGGCCCTGGCGCCCGGGATATCAAGTTCATCGCCTTCGACCCTAACGCCCGTCTCATCCAGGCGATGCGCGACGGATTGGTCGATGGCATTGTGCTGCAAGACCCGATCCAAATGGGCTACCAGGCCGTCAAGACGCTGCTCGATCACCTGGAAGGAAAACCGACGCCCAAACGGGTTCAGATTGCCGAGTACATCGCCACGCCGAAGAATATGGATGAGCCGGCGATGGCCGCGCTTTTGAAACCAGAACAGTCCAAAAACTGACCGTGCGTTCTAGGCAGTCGCCTCTGCAGGGCCTCCACCGTGTCGAGTGGCTAGCGCTGTGCGAGGCCTGCTGACGCCCGATGGGAAGACGGCCAGCGTCCTTATTATTTAGAGCGGAGAGGAATTGCCGTGGTTGATTTGCCGCGTAATCCGACCAGAAGCGTTCGCATCGGCAAGGTGACGATCGGCGCAGGCCAGCCGGTGGCCGTGCAAAGCATGACCGCCACGCACACGCAAAACGTGCCAGCGACTGTCGCGCAGGTGAACGCGCTGGCGGCCGCGGGCGCCGACGTCGTGCGGATCGCCGTCGACAATAACCAGGACGCCGCCGCGCTGGCCGAAATCCGCCAGCAGACCACAGCCAACCTTTCGGTCGACCTTCAAGAGAACTACCGTCTGGCCGAGATCGTGGCGCCGCACGTCGACAAGCTCCGCTACAACCCCGGTCACTTGTATCATCACGAGCGCACCAAGCCGTGGCAGGACAAGGTCCGCTATCTGGCCGACATTGCGGCTGCGAATGATTGCGCCATTCGCGTGGGGGTGAATTGCGGTTCGGTCGATCCGGCGCTGGTCGAGAAATATGGCGAGCACGACTCGCTGGCGCCGATGCTGGCCAGTGCATTGGCGCACTGTGAGCTGCTCGATTCGCTCGGCTTCACCCGCTATTGCGTCTCGCTGAAAGATTCCGACCCGCAAAAAGTGATCGAGATCAATCGCCGCTTTGCCGAGGAGCGGCCCGACGTGCCATTGCATCTGGGCGTGACCGAGGCCGGTTTGCCGCCGGATGGGATCATTAAAACCCGTATTGCGTTCGAGCAACTGATCAGCCGCGGCATTGGCGACACGATCCGCGTTTCGCTCACCGTGCCGAACGATCGCAAGCCGGAAGAGATCGTGGCTGGCCGGCAGATTTTGTCGGACATCGCCGCCGGGCGGGTCCGCAGCGTGGTCGATTTCAACCGCGGCGGCATGAACATCATCAGTTGCCCCAGTTGCTCGCGCGTCGAAAACGAGGCCTTTATCGAATTGGCGCAAGACGTCAAAGCAATGACCGCCTATGCGCAGCAACACGCGATCACCATCGCCGTGATGGGGTGCCGCGTGAACGGTCCCGGCGAGACCGACGACGCCGATCTGGGACTGTGGTGCGGACCAAAGTTCGTCAATCTCAAGCGACGCAGCGAGGAGCTAGGCGCGTTTCCGTACGACGCCATCCTGCCGCGGCTAAAGGCCGAGCTCGACGCCTTGATTGCCCAGCGGCAAACTTCCCCAGCCGCTGGCTGATTGCCTGTTGAGAAATTAATGAGCTGGCTCGACCTGCTAGCATCGTCTAGCACACAGAGAAGCTGACTTTTCTCTCTTCTCGCTCTCCCTTAGTGCTGGCGCCGCGCGCAATTCGTCGTCCGCTTGGCCTTCTGCCGTCGGGTTCGAATGGTTACTATTCCCCCCCACACGAAGGTTGCCTCGCGCCGGCCGGTTCCACAGAGTTCGGCCCGGAGCGAGGTTGGCAAGAACCAGCGCTAAGTTGCACCCATGTCTTCACCTCCGCAGCGGAATAGAATCCTCGCCTGCTGGCTGACGGCCATCGTCCTGGCCAGCGTGGCGATCGCGGGCTGCGCCTCAGTTTTCAAAGGCGCCGCGGCGCTGCCAACGCGTCACGCGGTGGTGCTGGATCAACTAGTGATCCACAGCGATTTCCACCTGCCGCGCCAGCATCGCATGCTCGAAGACCTGCGGGCGCTGCGGACTTCGATGCAGTCCAAGCTGGATCTAAAGTCATCCGACGAACCGATCCACGTTTACTTATTCGAGAACGAACGGAAGTTCGAGGCCTTTTGCACTGCACACTTCCCTCAATTTCCGAGCCGCCGCGCTTTCTTCGTGCAGAACGATACATCGCTGGCCGTTTATGCCCAATGGGGGGATAGAGTTTCCGAAGATTTGCGTCACGAGGTGGCCCACGGCTACCTCCATTCGGTGCTGCCGGAAATTCCGCTGTGGCTCGACGAGGGACTGGCCGAGTACTTCGAAACGCCTCGCAACGCCTCAGGCCTAAATCGGCCGCACGTCGAATGGCTCACGGCCGAAAGGGCCAAGGGAGTTTGGCAGCCCAATCTGGCCAGGCTCGAGCAGTTGAACTCCGCCGCCTCGATGACGCAGACCGACTACGCCGAATCGTGGGCCTGGATCCACATGCTGCTCGAAACGATTCCCCCGCGCCGCGAACTGTTGCAGGCTCATCTGAAGGCCCTGCATGGCAGCAAGACGCACGAGCCCCTTTCGGTGTCCATCCTGCATTCAACGAGCGAGCCGAACCGATCGCTGCTGGATCATTTGGCGCAGCTTGCAGCCAAGAAGTAGCGAATTTCCGTCTACTTGTGGAGCTTGAGTAACGAAGCACTATAACGTCGGCGCGAGCTACTTCGCGTCTTGGCCTTCGAGCCTCTGCTTCGATTTCTCGATTTCGTTCTTGCGAAGCTGCGCCGGCACGAGGTCTTTGTATCCCTTGGGCGGGTCGGTGCTGAACAGGGCTTCGTCAAGCGGCGCGTCGAAGACGATGTCGCTTTGCGTCCACTCGCTGCTCGCCATCGAAGACGTCGTGCTTTCGAATTTAGTTTCGATCCGCACCGGGAGTTTCGTTTC
>DASXPZ010000107.1:0-2181 GCA_036493275.1 Pirellulales bacterium | reverse complement strand
CGACCCCGTCTCGATTGTTTAGCCGGCATGAGCCGGGAAGACATCTGGTGGGTTCCATCCGGCTCGTAGAAGCCTCGCGTACTCGGCGGATTTAAGCATTAGTGACCGTGTCTTGAGGTTTCGTTTCATCCAAAGTGAAATGATTTGGGTGCAATCGGTTTCCAGATAGCCAATAACCCTTGAGTTTTGTCGTTTTCTAAGGGAGTTCTACTCTCGGCCTTGCCTGGCGCTGATCACTTTCGTGGCATTAATGCCCAAATTAGGCTGTAAAAAAACCGGGGCATGCCGTACCAGATCGTTCTCTTACCAACGATTCGTACGGAGCATGCCCCATGGATGGCGAGCATAAACCGACGGCGACAACCTGTCCAGCCGATTCGACACCTGCCGCGACTTTGACGTTCGAGAATCACGCGCGGCAGGGGTTCGAAGATCTCGTGCGCTTCTGCCGCGCCAGCAACAGCCCCTTCCGGACCTTTGAACAGGATTTGCTGACGCGGCTCTTCGCTTTGGGCTGCTTGCTGCTGCGGCTGTTCCTGGCCTGTCGCCACGAGCGTTTGGACGTCGTGCCTGCCCCCGGTTTTCGCCGGGGCGACCCCGCGGCCGAACGGACCCTCAAGACGCTCTTCGGCCCGGTCAGCTACGTGCGCGTGCAGATGCTTCGGCGCCGGGGCGGTTGCAGTCATCACCCGCTCGACGTGGCGTTGGGCCTGACCCGCGATTGCTTCTCGCCCGGGGTGATCCAGTTCGTGACGCGACTGGCCACGCGGATGAGTTTCGCGTCGAGCCGGTTGCTGTGCCGGTCGATCCTGGGGTGGTCGCCGTCGGTGGAGTCGATTGAGGAGTTGGCGCTGGGTCTGGGCCGTTTGGCCAAGCCGTTCGCGCAGCAGCAGGCGGCTCCGGAAGACGACGGCGAGGTGCTGGTGATCGAGGTGGATGGGAAGTGCCCGCCGACGGCGCGGGAGGGGGAATTGGCCAAGCGTCGGGGCCGGCGGCGTCCGCATGCGCGGGCGTGCGAGTGCGGCTGTCAGCGTCATCGTGGCCAGGCCAAGCGGAAGCGGCGCGGGAGCAAGAAACGCCGGAAAAAAGGGGACAAGAGCAAGAACGGCAAAGAAGTGGTCGTCGTCGTGATGTATACGCTCAAGCGTGGCGCGGATGGCCGGCTGCACGGCCCCATGAACAAGAAGGTGTGGGCGTCGTTTGGCGGTCGTAAAGGTGCGGCGCTGTGGGCGCGGGCCGAGGCGACCAAGCGGGGCTTTGGTCCGGACACCACGAAGACGGTGCAGATTGTGGTCGATGGGGCGAGCGGGTTGAGGAACAACCTGGCGGAGGCATTTCCGAACGCAATCGTGACCGTCGACGTGTGTCACGTGGTGGAGAAGTTGTGGGAACTGGGCCATCGCTTTCACAAGGAAGGAAGCGCCGAATTGAAAGCCCAGGTTGAGGAATGGAAGGACTTGGTGTATGCGAGTCGGGCGGCGGAGTTGGTGGCGCAATTGCGACGGTTGCTCGACGCCGTCCCGCAGAATGGTCCGGGAACTCTGGCCAAGAGGAAAGGCTTGGAGAAGGTGATCGGCTACGTGGAGCCGCGTCTGTCAATGATGCAGTACGCCGAGTGGCGTGAGCAGGACTTGGTGATCGCATCGGGTCAGGTCGAGGGTGCGGTGCGGCACGTAGTGGGCGAGCGGATGGACTGTGCGGGTATGCGCTGGATACCAGGGCGTGCCCAGGCGTTGCTGCAACTACGTTGCATCGAACTGAACGGCGATTGGGAGGAGTTCATCGCCTTTAGCGACCAGAAGTATCAGGAGCAATTGATCAAGCATGAGGCCGTGCGGATTCGCTCCAACAAGCCGCTAGAGTTCAGCTTCGAATTGGCTGCGTGATCTCTGTCTGGAAACCGATTGCACCCAGCCGATTTGAGCCAAATCCTTGCCAATCGGCGTGTGACAGTTGTTGGTTTGTTGCCACCCACTCTCACCTCATGCAATCATTGCATGGCATGTGCAACGTATTCGCGCTGGTCATGAATTTCGGTGACGCTGTCAAATCCCCTGGACAACTGCATTGTCGAAATAAGCCCGCGCATAATGAGCCTCCAGCCCGACGCGCCCGGAGGCATAGCGCGTGTCCGTGGCCGAGCCCAGGGTCGTAAACGTGTTGCCGTCGAGGGAATCTTCT
>DASXPZ010000106.1:0-3391 GCA_036493275.1 Pirellulales bacterium | reverse complement strand
GCGCTCGCATTCGCAGGCGCTCGAAGCTTCGGGCCGGCCGAAGACCGTGAGAAAGTACGAATTGAAGCCGTTATCGGGAAGCTGCACGGCCCGCGTGCCGGGCGGAACGCCGTTGAACGTCGTCTGCGTGCCGGTCACCTGATCGATCGCATCGAGCAGCACTTCCGCATTCAGCCGCTTGGGATAGTAGCGCGAAAAATTCTGCTTGTCGTCCTGGTTCCACTCATTCGGCTCCGCCGTGAGCTGATAAGTCGTCGAAGTGCAAATCGTCCGCACGAGATGCTTCAGATCAAAGCCGTGGTCGATGAAGTCCTTGGCCAGGGCGTCGAGCAAATCGGGGTTCGTCGCCGGATTGGTCACCCGCATGTCGTCCTCGGGATCGACCAGGCCGCGGCCGAAGAAGTGTTTCCAATAGCGATTCACCAGCGATCGGCTAAAGAACGGATTCTCCTTGGCTCCCATCCAATCGGCCAAAGCGTGTCGCGGGTCTTGATCCGCAGAGAGATCGAAGGAGGGCGAGCCAAGTCCGGTCGGCTTGACGCTCGTGCCGTTCTTTGGATTCTGGGCCGTCGCCACGCCGCGCTTGTGATAGATCCGCTCTTCGTTTTGCACGAAGCCCTTCTTGCGCCCGACCTGCGAGAAGAACGCGGAAAAGCCATAGTAGTCCTGCTGGCTCCACTTCTCGAACGGATGGTGATGGCAGCGAGCACACTGAATCCGCAGCCCCAGGAAAAGCTGAGCCGTATCTTCGAGCTGAGCCGAGGCGTCTTTCACTTCGCGATACCAGCCGACCGGCGGGCTTTGGCCGGGGGTGCCGGTCGCCGTCAGAATCTCGCGCACGAACTGGTCGTACGGCTTGTTCTCGTTCAGGCACTGGCGAATCCATTCGTGGAACGAGAACGTCGAGTTTTTCTCGTTGTCGGTGCGGCGCTTGTTGCGGAGAATGGCCGACCATTTATTGGCGAAGTAATCGGCATAGTCCGTGCTGTCGAGCAGTCGGTTAATGACGTTTTCGCGCTTGCTCGCTGAATTATCGGACAGGAATTCTTCCGTCTCGGCCAGCGTCGGCAATCGTCCGGCAATATCAACGCTCACGCGGCGGAGATACGTTGCGTCGTCGCAGACGGGCGAAGCCGGCAAGCCCAGCGCCTTGAGCTTCTGATTTATGAGTTCATCAACAAAATTCCTGGCCGGCGGCAGTTTATCGGTCCTGATTCCCAGCGGAACCGTCGCCCGAAAGACATCGACGTGCCCCTGATAGCGCGCCATCACGGCGACGCTGCCCGTGAGTTGACTGGTCGTCACGAGGCCCGAAACGCTGACCTCGGCCATTTCGGTGTCGTTGCTGTCAAACTGCGTCGTGCGCGTGACGTCCTCCGTCGAGCCGTCGCTGTAGTGGGCGATCGCCACGATCTGCTGCGTCCCTTCACGCTCCATCAGGCGCTCACTCGGCAGCACCTCGATATGCGTCACCTTCGGATCGGTCTCCTTGCCGTATGGCATGCCCTGCTCGATCCACCGCTTGATGAGGCGATACGCGGGCGAATCGGGGTCGATGCGTTGCCCGCCACCGTGCGGCAGGCGGGCCGTGGCTTTCAAGAGCAACAGACTCTGGTCCGGCGCGGCGGGAAACATCCGGCGACCGCGCGCTTCCTTCACGAGATACTCGTAGTCTTCTTTGGGCTCAAAGCCCAGCAGCGACAGCCGAAAGCCGTTTTGACCGCCCGATTTGCCGTGGCAGCCGCCGCCGTTGCAACTGTACTTGGTGAACAGCGGCGTGATCTGGTTCGCAAAGTTGATTGGCAGGTCCTGAACCAGGTTGGTGACTTTCACCTTCACGGTCGCGTCGATTCCCGCGGCGGCGGACACGTGAACGGTCGCGTCCCCCTCGGCAATCGGTGTGATGAGCCCTGTCGCATCGGCCGTGATGATGCCGGCTGGCGAAACTTCGTAGATCGCTTTGCGGGTCAAATCGCGCGTCTGGCCGGTCGCATACTGTCCCGTGACAATAAGCTGCTGCCCGGCGTCGCGGCCCGAGACCGTCACCAGGCCGTCCTTCAAACGGCCCGTCTCGACAGCAATGGCAACGAGCTGCCCCGGGTCGCCCAAACCGGGCGCCTGTGGCTTGTCAGTGGCATTGACGGCGGTCAGAACGGCGAGGAAGGGGACGGCGAGCAGCGCGGCCAAGCGGGGGGCCGCATCAAGGCGGGAGCGCATGGAGGGTTCCTTCTCGAATGTTCCATCAGGTTACGTCGCTCCATAACCCATTGGGTCACACGAACATGAACCGATTATCGCGCCTGGAGGCGATAATTGCAAGCAACCCGTGTTGGCGGAAAGCGTAATGGAAGACATCCGCAGGTTGCGCGAAGAGCTGCAGGACTATTCCGCGAAGACCAAGATCGCCGGTTGATTATCGCTGGGTCTTCTTCGCCTCGGCCGTGCGGGTCGCCTCCGGCGACGTCAAAGCATTGATTTGCACGACCAGCCAATCGTCGAGCGAGCGGCAGGTGACTTTCCCTTCGCTAATTCCCGCGGTGAGGGCCGCCAGGACTTCTTTGCCTACTAGATCTGGGGTCAAGGCGAGCGCTTGCAGCAGTTGGCTATTGGTCGGGTCGGTCGTCAGCGTTTCCAACCGCTGGGCCAGCTCATCGCCCACGATCGACTTGTTGATCCAGACTTCGATCGGCGAGCCCGCCTGGGCCGCCTCCACCAGCGAGGGCAGCTCCGTCCGCCGCGCGCGGTTTCCCTCTAATGCCGCAATCTCAACATAGTGCGGGGTGGAAGAGCAGGAATAGATCAGCTTCGCGTCCTCGTCCAGCCGCACCTGAGCCAGCTTGGCTCGCAGCTCGGCTGCGCAATTGAGCTGCGCGATTTGCTCGTCCATGTGTTTGTCGAAGACCGCGGTAATCCGGGCCAGGGCACGTTGGCGGACGATCGCCGTAGCCTGCGCGTGTTTCGCGGCAACTTCCTCCCACGCCCGGCGGCGCATGATTCGCCCGACGGGCCCGCCGCGCGAAACCTGAACATTGTCGGTTGTACACTGCGTTTGGGCGCTAACTTTTGACTCCAAGCCGCGAAAGCCCTGGCCTGGCTCAAAAACCACCTCCCTGGTCGCCGTGAAGTAGGTCACCGAATGGCAGAAGATCGTCGCCGGTCCATTTCGCCCGACCGTGCGCGAGGCCACCGTTCCCTGGATTTCGACTTCAAAACGCGCTTGATCTTGGCTGGGCTGCAGCTTGACCGTCGGCTGGCCGACGATCCGCGCGGTTCCGATAATCGGAGTGTCCAAAATCACATCCCTCACTGGAACCTGCCGATCGATTTTCTTCGCGATGAGCGAGTTGAGCAGTCGATCGGACAGTCGCAACACCACCAAGTGATCCGGCGC
>DASXPZ010000105.1:0-3991 GCA_036493275.1 Pirellulales bacterium | reverse complement strand
ACAGCAAGTAGCGACGTGCTGAGCGCGAGTCGCGCGCGACACGCGAGATCTACTTCACTTCCAGCATTCGCTCCAGCGCCACCAGCGCCCAGCGTGACGTCTCTTCGTCGACCGCCACCACGTTCACCGGCGTTCCGGCGTTGAGATTCTCCAGGCTCCAGCAGAGATGCGCCAGGTCAATCCGGTACATCGTCGCGCACATGCAAACGACTGGCGAAAGAAAGTGAATCTGCTGCTCGGGGTGTTCTTGCTTCAGCCGGTTCACCAGGTGGAGCTCGGTGCCGATGGCCCAGATCGTGCCCGCCGGGGCCGCTTCGACCTCGCGAATGATCCGGCCGGTTGACCCGGAAATGTCCGCCTTGTCGACCACCTCGCGCGTGCATTCGGGATGGACCAGCACGCGGACGCCGGGGAACTTCGCGCGAAATTGCTCGACGTGGGCCGCCTGAAACATCTGGTGGACGCTGCAATGCCCTTTCCACAACACCACGCGGCTGGCGGCCAGCGCCTCGGGCGTGTTGCCGCCACCACTCTCGGCGTACGGATCCCAGACCGGCATCTGCTCGATCGGGATCCCCATCGTCAGCGCCGTGTTGCGCCCCAGATGCTGATCGGGAAAGAACAGCACGCGGCGCCGCCGGTTAAACGCCCAGGCGAGGATCGCCGCGGCGTTGCTCGACGTGCAGACAATGCCGCCGTTGCGACCGCAAAACGCCTTCAGACTGGCGGCCGAGTTGACGTACGTGACCGGCGTGACTTCCGAGATATCGATCGTCTCGCCCAGCTCCTGCCAGCAGGCATCGACCTGCTCGATCATCGCCATGTCGGCCATCGAGCAGCCGGCGGCCATGTCGGGCAGAATGACCGGCACGCGCACGTTGTCGCGCTCGGCAAGTCGCTGCGGGCGATTGACTAGCACGTCGGCCGTCTCGGCCATGAAGTGGACGCCGCAAAATGCGATCGCCTGGCAATCGAGACTATCGGCCGCCATCCGGCTGAGTTGGTAGCTGTCGCCACGCAGATCGGAAAGGGCTATCACCTCGTCCTGTTGATAATGATGCCCCAGGATCAACAGCCGCTTTCCCCAGGCGTCTCGCACTGCCTGAATGCGGTCGCGCAGCGCGTCGTTTTCGAGCGACTTATAAGGTTGCAACTCGAAGCGAGGGCCGGTTTTTTGATCGAGGGCGATGCTCATGTTCAAATCGGGGCAGCGAATGGGCGATACGGTGAACTAGCGTCGCGAACGCCTGGGGCGGGACGCGACGATACCCTAAGTATATCTCTCGCCTGAACCGGGGACAGGCGGACGGAGGCCGGGCTCCCGCTGGTTCCGGCCCTGGAGAAGCGCGAAGTGGTAGGATCGAGCGCCCTTGCCGCTAGCGGCCACTCGGTCACTTGCCGCGGCGCATCGCCTCTCGCAGGGCGAAGAACCGCCCCCTTATGATCTTTGCTTCTTGTGGAAGCATTGGCTCAGTGGCGAACGCGACCTCGAACTCGGCGATTGTCCGCTCCGCGTCGACAAGCATTCCAGCGGCGCGCTGCGCGTCGGCGATCGACAACAGCACGTTCGCCGTTCCTCGCATCCCAGACGCCCGATAATAGGTCAGCAATTCCTGCCATAACGCGATTGCCGACTGGAGCTCGCCGGCGCGGGCCAACTCTTTGGCTAGCAGAAACGTGCCATCCACCCATTGGTCCGATAAAGTTTCCGTGGCATGCCGATACTCTCGCCAGGCGGCGATCGATCGTTTTGCGTCTGGACGCCCGAGATAGTATTGCGCCCTTTCACTCAGCAGCTTGAGACGGGTCGCGGGATGATCTACCGCATTCTCAAAACGGCGGGACCAGGCGGCCAGGTATTCGTCGAATTGTTGAGAATTGACGAGATTGAACGCCTCACTTCTTAACAGCCACTCATGATCGGCTGAGGTGATGCTTTCGATCGCCAACAGTCGGCGGGCATTTTCCAGGGCAAGCTCGTAGCGACTGTCCCACTCCAAATAGATCTGCCGAGTTTGTTCCAGCCGCCAGCGCGTCGCCGAATCGGTGATCGTCGGCAAGACTTGATCGAGGAACGCAATTGCTTTCGCGTGGTCCTTCGTTGCCTCGAATTCTTCGAGTCGTTTGAAGACCGCCTCGCTCCCCAGCCGCTGCGCGTCGTCGGTTGGCGCGCTCAATCGCCCCGCAGGAGGCTCCTCGCCCCGCGCAGCAGCAGGCGCCAGTATCAACAGGCAGATACCTACCAGACGCGTGGCGTGATGAATGCGAATGATGAATCCCTCCTCGATGCTGCCCCTCCTGAGCATTCCCCCTGCTCAACCGTCAGACGCTTCGATTCTAAACCATGCTCGAAATTCAGGCAAAAGCGGGCGAAGAAATGGGAAAAACCGCCACCCGGCTTCTGGACTTTGCTACTCTCCACGCCGAAATCTCTGTCCCTCGCTCGCAATTCGCAGGTCGGATAGAATTCGGGAGAGCCCTCAGCGATCGGTTTCTCAAGGCTCAACGGGGCGCAACAGGGCGCGACCGCGCCTATCTGGGAGGACACCATCATGTCTGTGCAAACCGCCGCGGAATTAGCCGCCAAGAAGTGCGTGCCGTGTGAAGGGGGCGTGACACCCTACACCGCCGAAGAAGCCGGGCAGCAGCTCCATAGTATGGTCGGATGGACCCTCTCGCCCGACGGCAAACGGATCCGCAAAGAGTGGATCGTCAAAAACTTCCTGGCCGGGATGCGGTTCTTTGAAGACGTTGCGGCGCTGGCCGAGGCCGAGCAACATCATCCCGACCTGCATTTGACCAGCTATCGGAATGTAGCGATCGAGCTCTGGACGCACGCCATCGGCGGATTGTCCGAAAACGATTTTATCCTGGCCGTGAAGATCGATCGGGTTCCGGTCGAGTTGAAACGCCCCAGCTCGAATTAGCTAGTTGTGGCTAGATTAGGCCGGCCAGGATTCGGCAACATACCTGGGAATAGACCAACGATGGACCTTCGATTTATGATTCCTCTCTTCGCCGGAGTACTGGCTGGCGCCGCTTCGCAACTCGCCGCGGCCGAGCCCGCCCGGCCAGCGTTTCCGCCGTTTGATCAACTGCCGGCGCAGGCCGAGCCGCCCGACGTGCTGACCATGCTCGACGGCTCGCGCGTCACCACGGCCGAACAGTGGCGAAAGCAGCGTCGCCCGGAGCTCGTCGCCCTGTTCGAGTGGTACATGTACGGCGCCCCGCCGACCGCGGCGATCAAGCCGAAGATCACCGCGCAGGTGGAGAGCGAGACCGACGTCCTCGACGGCCGAGCGACCATGAAGCAGGTGTTGATCCAGTTCGGCCCTCCCGGCCGAGAGCGCGACGGCGGGATCCATCTGCTGCTGTTCGTGCCCAAGGAGCGGAAGGGCCCGGCGCCGGTCATCCTGGCGCTCAACTTTCAGGGGAACCAGGCCACGTTTGCTCACAAAGACATCGCGCTGCCCAAGGGCTGGATGCCGGCAAAGGGGGCAGGCGTAGTCGACTCTCGGGCCACCGAGGCCTCGCGCGGCGTCGAGAGCAGCCATTGGGCCTATGAGCGAGCGATCAGCCGGGGCTACGCCGTAGCGACTTTTTATCACGGCGACATTCAATCCGATCGGGCGAAATGGGACGGGACGCTGGCCCTCTATTTTCGTCCCGGCCAGACCGAGCCTGACGAGCATGAGTGGGGAACGATCGCGGCCTGGGCCTGGGGCCTGAGCAGGGCGGCGGACTACCTGACACAAGATCCGGCGATCGATGGCGATCGGATCGTGGTTGTCGGACATTCTCGCAACGGCAAGACGGCGCTTCTGGCCGGCGCGCTCGACGAGCGGTTTGCGATCGTCATCCCGTCACAGGCCGGCTGTGGCGGAACGAGCCCGGCACGCGGAACCGTCGGGGAATCGGTCGAGCGGATCAATACGGCGTTCCCGTACTGGTTCGACCAGACGTTCCACAAGTTCAACAAGGCGCCGCAAAA
>DASXPZ010000104.1:0-2353 GCA_036493275.1 Pirellulales bacterium | reverse complement strand
GCAACGATGCCTTCTAGTCCGCGTGAAACCATGGTTTTAGGAGCCGCTGCCCACGGCGAAGCCACTTACATCTGAGCCGCTATCGGTTCAACCGCGAAGCGCAAAAATGTTGACGCTCACGAGTGAAGCAGCGCGCGCTCCACGGCCGCGAAGAGCGCGTCGGGGTCGCCCGGCGCAACTTCGGTGACGTTGGCAACACCTTCGAGGCCGCAGGAAGTTGAGGCCACGACCGGAACACCTGCGGCGGCGGCCTGCAGAAGACGGCGCGGCCAATGTTCCACCCATGCCGGCAGTACCACCACGCCGGCTTGAGCGAGCCAGTCGGCTGCGGCCGGTTGCGCGTCGATTCCCCTCCAGAAATCGGGAGCCTCGATGATCGGCCCGATAAGTTTCAAACGCAGACGGCACCGCCGCGCCAGCTCTCGAATCTCATAGCAACCTTTCCGGGCCAGCGTGCTCGCGGGAAAGATTACGGCCTGACTGCGTGGCCGCGCCGCCGGCACGGATGCCTGGCACCAATCGAGCTTGCGCGCGCGGTCGCCCGCCATCCTCGCAATCGCAGAGTGTGGCGTAATCCAATAACGCGCGGCGGCCAGCGCCTCATCTTCGGCTTCGCGAATTTTTGCCGGCGCTCGAAAATCGGCCAGGGTTCGACTTTGCGGAAATTTCTTCGCCGCTGCATCGAGGATTTTCTCCAACTCGGCCATCGGCATCCGCGTCATGAGGACATCGAAAGTGCGGCCGCCAAGGTCGCCGTTGCGCCACAAATGTGGGAGCAGGTTCTGACTAATGACCAGATGGTCCGCCAGGTGAGGAATTCGCTTTGAAAAATCGAACGCGAGAGCGGCATCGAAATCGAGCAGGGCGCGCTGGCGCTCCGCGCCCTGTGCCGCCAGGGAGCGCGATCTCCACGATCGCCGCAGCGTCGTGAACAAGGCTTGATGGACATCCGCGAATTGATTCCGGGTCCATGCGTAGACCGGACGGCGATCCGATTTCAATGGGACAAAAAGGATGTCGCGCGCGTCTTGGTTCGCCGTGATCCAGCGATCGAATTCGGGCTCGAATTTATCCAGCAAGAAGGCCGTGATCCCGCGCCGCGCCAGAGATGTCGCCGCCGGGTTCCGGAAGCATTGCGTCACCCCACAACTTTCGCAGCTTTCTGCAACCTCGAGGCGCGTTTCGCATGGGGCCAGAATGGCTTGGACCGGCGGCGCCAGGGCGGTCCCGTCGAGGCCATCGACGGCAACGGTCAGCTCGCCGCGACTCAGCGCGACGCGCAACTGGCAATCGACCGGTGGACGAAAACGAAAGTCCACATAGTTCCAAAAGATAGTCGCGTCCCGGCCCGGGGCGGTGGTTGATCCGGGCAGCGCGCGCGTATGCGCATGGCGCTCAACAATCTCGCAACCAGAACGCAGGGTGACGTCGTAAAGAGCGTTGGATAATTGACAAAGGCCGCCACCAGTATTCGGAATCACGCAACCCTCGCGCAGCGCGCGTCCGGCTACAAAACCGCGCCCTCGTGTGGTCCGTCCGAGATTTCTCCACAGGCTAAAAAGTTCGCCGCGTCGAATGATCGTGCCGTTTAATGTCCGCGCAGCCACGCGCAGGTTTTGAACTTTACCGGCTTGGCGCGAACTCGGCCGGCGACGCGGAATTGAAAAGAACTGTGCGCGACTCCGCCAGGCAATGCAGTTTCGGCAAGGCCGTCCCACGTGGCAGCCGCATCGGCTTATGTCCGTTGCATTCCTGCAGGGCGCGCTTCGTCCGGAAACACGTCGCGCGAAATTCAAACCAGGCGGCCTGCAACCGCGTCGGTGGCTGTTCTTCCCTCACACCCTCCCTTTCGGACGGTCGTGCGAGATCTTTCACTATTTCGACGGCAGTTGCGCGATGAGCCTATCAGCCATGGGGCGGCCCGCCTGCTCGCGAGTCTTATCGGAGTTAGCTTCACCTGGCAGGTCTATTCGGTTCATTTGTCCTGTGGATCGTAACAGCCGCTAATAGTGAACGTAAACGCCACCTGCTCGGTGTGGGATGACATCGGCTGCAGAAGTACGATAATCACGTCGCGATCCTGCGCTGGGCGAAAGAAGCTGCCCCACACCATTTCACGATACAGAACACGATGGTAGCGGCCATCTTTTGTGGCGGCGTAAACGCCGAAATCACTGCTCTCCACGCCAGAGGTAAACGAGCGCATCACTACGGCAATCTTGCGTCCTTCGTACTCAAACGAGCGCAACTCACCGCCAAGTCCGCTACTCTTCTCGGCGAACTGTTTCAGCTCGTCTAAAGTGAGACGCTCCTGGCGCTGAAGTGGTTCGCTGCCGCCGTACGATAACGCCGC
>DASXPZ010000103.1:0-2714 GCA_036493275.1 Pirellulales bacterium | reverse complement strand
GTCATCCGGATCGTAGGGCCGGGCGATGGGATGGCCACTTTGACGACCATCTGTACGAGCATTCTCAAACAAATGAAGTGCGATCTGGTGTTGCTTGGAAATGGAGAGAAGGCCTATGTGTTGAGAAAAGCAGGTGAGGTTTTTGTCGACCGTCAGCCGAACGATCCGCAATATGCGCCCCGTTGGTGGGAATTGGCGTGCATCGAGGCTGGCGTGAGTTTCGAGGCGGTAGCTCTAAAGGCGCTTTGAAAGTAACTGCGGCAGCGCGCGGCTCCGCGGAAGCCTCGCCCTCCCGAACGACTTCGCCAGAGGCGCCGGGATTTCGAAACTCCGCCTATACTTGATTTCGATTTCCCATGGCAGACGATCCGCCACCGCTGATTACGCTCCTGACCGATTTCGGCGTCGGCAGCCCTTACGTTGCGCAAATGAAGGGGGTGATCCTCGGCCTCAACCCACAGGCGAACGTGATCGACGTCACCCACGCGATCCCGCCGCAAGACATTTCGCAGGGGGCCTGGGCGCTATTGGATGTGGCGGAAAGCTTCCCCCTGGGGTCGATCCACGTGGCGGTCGTCGACCCAGGCGTGGGTGGCGCCCGCCAGGTTGTCTATGCCGAAATCGCCGAGCGGCATTACATCGCCCCCGATAATGGTCTTCTTAGTCGCTTGGCGGTTCGGGCGACGCCCTCTAGAATAGTCGCGCTGACAGAGCCCAGGTTCTGGCGGGCGAGCGTTTCGGCGACATTCCACGGTCGCGACATCATGGCTCCGGTCGCCGCGCATTTGAGCCTGGGCCTGGAGCCGGACCAGTTGGGGCCAAGGCTGGCGGAACTGCGGCAATTGCCGCGAGCGGAGGTGAACATTTTGGCCAATCGGATCGAGGGCAGTATTCGCTCTATCGACTCCTTCGGCAATCTGGTGACCGACGTCACCGCCGAAGCGTTGCAGGGCGTCCCTACGGACGAACGCGCGACGATCGTCTGTGACGAGCACGAAACGCAAGGCATATTCCGGACGTACGAAGACCAGCCCGCCATGACGCTGATGGCCCTGGTCGGGTCGAGCGGCTTTTTGGAGCTGGCGATCGTCGGCGATAGCGCGGCCCTGATGCTGGGCGTGCGCGTCGGCACGCCGGTTACCATCAAATGGTAGACCGGCCAGCCCCAGTTGGGCGGGCGGCCGAGGCGGCTATGCTCCCCTCAGCGACCGAATCACCGACGCGCGATGATTTATTCCTCTGGGATATCGCGCACGTCTGGCACGCCTTCACTCAGATGGCCGAATACGAGCCGCTCCTCTTCGAGCGCGCCCACGGCTGCACGCTCGTCGATCTCGACGGCCGCGAATATCTCGACGGCACGAGCAGCCTGTGGTGCAACGTGCATGGCCATCGTCATCCGCGAATCGACGCGGCCATCCGCGCGCAGTTGGACCTGGTGGCGCATACCACGTCGCTCGGAGCGTCGAACTCGACCACTATCCGTTTGGCGCGGCGGTTGGTCGAACTGACGCCGGTCGGTTTGAACCACGTTTTCTTTTCGGGCGATGGATCGTCGAGCGTCGAAGTCGCGCTGAAGATGGCGTTTCAATATTGGCGGCAGCGCGCCGATCCGCGTCCGCAAAAGACGAGCTATGTGGCGCTGGCCGACGCCTACCACGGCGACACGATCGGCAGCGTCAGCGTCGGCGGCGTGGCGCGGTTCCACGCCATGTTCGAGCCGCTATTGTTCAAAGCGATCCGAGTGCCCTGCCCCGCCGTCTATCGCGCCCCGGCCGACGCGCCGCCCGATCGCCTGGCCGAGTATTACCTGGCCGAGGTGGAGCGGGTGCTGGCCGCGCGGCACGCGGAGATCGCGGCGCTGGTCGTCGAACCGCTGGTGCAAGCCGCGGCCGGCATGCTCGTCCATCCAAGCGGTTATTTGCGCGGCTTGCGCGAATTGACCCGCCGCTACGACGTGCTGCTCATCGCCGACGAAGTCGCGGTTGGCTGCGGTCGCACTGGACGGATGTTCGCCTGCGAGCACGAAGAGATCTCGCCCGATTTTCTCTGTCTGGGCAAAGGGCTAACCGGCGGCTACCTGCCGCTGGCGGCCACGCTCACCACGACCTCGGTCTGGCAGGCTTTTTTAGGAACTGCGGCCGAGGGGAAGCAATTCTTCCACGGTCACACGTATGGAGGCAATCCGCTGGCGGCGGCGGCGGCGCTCGCTTCGCTGGCGATTTTCGATGAGGAAGAGGTGTTGGAGCGTATGAAGCCGAAGATCGCGCGGATGGCCGAACACCTGGCGCGGATCGCGCGGCATCCGAACGTGGGCGACGTGCGACAATGCGGCCTGATCGGCGCAGTGGAGTTGGTGCAAGATCGCGCGACAAAGGAGCCGCCGCCGTGGGAAGAACAGCGCGGCGCGCGTGTGTGTCGCTTCGCGCGAGAAGAAGGAGTGATGGTCCGCCCGCTGGGGAATGTCGTGGTGGTCATGCCCCCCTTGGCGATCACGCTCGACGAACTCGATCGGATTCTGATCGCGGTCGAACACGGCATCGATCGCGCCTATCCAACCCCCTCTCCCGTCGGGAGAGGGCCGGGGTGAGGGCGGAAGCGAATTAGGGCGTTCACATCGTACAATGCCGTGGGCTGCTCGCCCTCATCCGGTTCGCAGGCGCCGACGCAGGGCGTTGGTCGGCACACCACCTTCTAATGGAGTAGGGCGCCTC
>DASXPZ010000102.1:0-5111 GCA_036493275.1 Pirellulales bacterium | reverse complement strand
GTCACCGCCCCGCCACGCAATCTCGCCGCTTTGACGGCAACCGGTGGGCAGCCATTTTTCGACTCGGTCGAGACCTTCGCCCCAAGTTGATTCAAGGCGGCCGCCAGATCGCCGATCGGTCGCTCGCGCATCCGAGGCGTGCCGTCCAGGCAATACTCTCCCTCCCCAGCCGCGAGCAAGGCAGTGAGAAAGCGAATGGTGGTGCCGCTATTGGCGACGTAAAGGTCGGCTTGCTTGTTGGGAATCTTCCCGTTGCAGCCCGTCACGGTCAGCTCGCCGGCCGCGGGGTCTCCCTCGACGGCAATTCCCAAAGCGCGCAACGCGTCGACCATGACGCGCGTGTCTTCGCTATCGAGCACGCCCGAAAGAACCGAACGGCCATCGGCCAGGGCCGCGCAGACCAGCGCGCGGTTGGTGATGCTCTTCGAGCCGGGCGGACGGATCGTGGCATCGAGCGCGCCGGCGGTGTCGATCGACAGGATGTCCAGAGACTTTTGCACGGCGGCGCTCAAGGAGCGGCGATCTTCCACAATTGGCCATCGGTGCGAACGTACAAGGCGCCATCGGCAATGGCCGGCGTGCCGAAAATCGGATCGCCAAAGTTACCCGTCGCCACCAGTTCGCCCGCGGTGTCCCCCAAATGGACGACCTGCGCAAGGCCCGCCTGATTGAACGCATACAGGTGATCGCCGGCAATCACCGGAGTTGCCCAATAAGGACCTTTCAGACGGAGCTTCCATTTCACTTCGCCCGTCGTGGCGTCGCCACAGAGGAGCACGCCCGACCCATTGATCGAGTAAACGCGCCCCTGATAGACAATGGGACTGACGTTCGAAGGACTGAGCGCGTTTTCGCTCCACAACTTCTCGGTCACCTTGCCGTCTGGCAGATACCGCAGCGCGGTCAGGCCGTTCGACGGGAGGTAGATTTTGTCATTCTCAGCCACTGGCGACGAAATCGAAGAGCAGCTCACTTCGTACGACCAGACCTGCTCGCCAGTGTGGGGATTATGAGCCGACAGGCGATCCGACGATTGCAGCAGCACCAGATCGTCGGCGCGGGTTTTGCCTCGCAGCACGGCGGGCGAGCTCCAGTTCATGTCCGCTTTGCGCGGCAACTTCCAGCGGGTTTCGCCCGTCTTGGCGTCCAAGCCGGCGGCGAACGAGTTCCCTTTGTTCTCCACCTGCACCACCACGGTGTCTCCGAGGACCAGCGGCGAGGCCGACATGCCGACGTCATTGGCCGCGGTGGGATAGTCGTGCGTCAGCCCGCGATACCAAAGCAGATTGCCATCCAGATCAAGGCAGGCCAGATCGTTCGAGGAGAAAAACGCATAGATCCGCTTGCCGTCGCTCGATGGCGATGGCGCCGCGACAGAACTTGTCGGGTGGCAAAGCGTGCGACCGGTCGCCCAAAACTGGCGCTCCCAGGCAGGCTCGCCGGTTTTGACGTCGATCGCCACGACATGCAGACGGTCCTGGTTGTAGCCGCTGGTCGACGTGACGATCGCCTTGCCACCGACCACGATTGGGCTCGAAACGCCGCGTCCGGGGAGCGAAGTCTTCCAGGCGACATTGCGATCGTTGCCAGAATCATCCTTGGCCAGCGCCGTCGGCAACCCATCGGTGGCGACTGAGCGATTGTCCGAGCCGCGAAAGTGCAACCAATCTGCCCCGCAGAGGGTGGCGCAGCCAGCGAGCAGCAGGGCAGGGCGGATCAAGACACGTCGCATAGCATTGTTCTCACGTTTAGCAGGTCAGAACGCATTTAAAATAACGCTTATTTCGCGGCTTGTTCTTTTTTGTCCGCCGCCGCTTTAGGCTTGGTCGCAGGGCGGTCCTTCGACAGGACGGCGGTCCCGGTCGAATCGCAGACGCGCAGTTTGAAATCCCAATCCTGGGCCCATTCTTCCTTCTGCTCGTTTTGCAGAATCTTGACCAGGATCACGTTCTTCCCTTTTTTCAAATTGCCGCGAGCGATGTACTGATCCATCTTTTCGCCGGCGTGATAAACGTTGTTGGCCGCAATTTGTTCGCCGTTGAGCCAGATCTTGTTGGCGTCGACCGTGGCCAAACGGAGTTCGATGGGCCGCGCCTCAGCGGCCGTGAACTCCGTGGTCGCGTAGGCCGTCACGCCGTTGGCCTTGAGTAATGACTTGTTCAGATCGACCTTGCCGTACGTGTCGTCGGTCGCATGATCGATCCATTTGACTGGGCCAGTTTTGCCGGGATATTCGGCAGTGAGTTTCAATTCCTTCTCCGGCGGCGAAGCGACGTCAAAGCCCTTCTCGGCGGTGTTGTCGAACGGGCCAATCAGCTTCCACTCCATCAAGTAGCCAAAGTGAGCCGGCACGTCGACCGTCTGGCCGTACGATTCCAACTTCTTGACGATCTGTTGCACCTGGTCCAGATCACGGGCGCCGACGAGCGCGCCGCGGTAGACCTTGGCCGCCGCCTCCGTTTTTTTGTCTTCGTCGAGCCCGTCCGCCTCGGTCAACAACCGCGCTACCGCGTCACGGCGAAACTCGACGCTCGGATCGTTGAGCATTTTGGGAATCAAACGGTCGGCTGCCGTTTTGTCGGCGCGGCAGAGCCATTCGAACGCCAAGCGGCGAGCCCGCGGGGCGTGCGCGGTGTCGAGCGCGAACTTTTCGAGATCAGCGGCTGGCAGTTTGGCGCCTTTGCGCAATTCTCGCTCGGCGATCGCGTCGACTGATGCGCGGAGCCAATTGGCCGCCAAGGGATTGGCGTCGTCCAGGCCGCCCAGGATCGCCGGCAGTGCCGCGGCGTCGGACTGCGAAAGTTGCTTCCAAGCTTCGGTCGCCTTGGCATTGCCGGCCCCTTCGGCCCCCACGGCCTTGAGCGCGGCCACCTGATCTTCGACCTTTGCCGCTCGCGCAGCCGATAGGCCACCCGGTCCAAACAAAGCCCAACCGAACAGGGCGCCGAACGTCAAACAGCCAGATATTCCGGAGGTGATTCGTTGCGACCAACTCGCCCGTTCTATGAATCGCATAAAAGGACCCGGCGGATGTCTTGGGGTGGGTAAACTGGTACAAAGCGCTCAGTCAGGTCGCATTGGCCCCGGCGCGCGGCCGCAGCATTCTAGTCGTCCGCCAAGGGTTTGGAAGTCCGTAATCGAGTGGACTTCTTCCCGTAGGAGGCGCCCAGGCGAGAAGGCATGCCCGGTTGGCCGGCTGAGGGAAAGCAGCGGTCGGCGATGGCCGCCATTTTGGCAGCGCCTGAGGACCTCGCCTACCCCCGAACTGCCGGAATTGGTCGATGGAGCAGTCGGCCTGAATTGGACCAAACAGCGTAACCAGCGCCCAGGCAATGGCTTCGGGCGCGACTATCGGCGTTGGTCCAACAATTGCTTTGTGGTCCGCCCACTGCGCCTGCGGTGCGCACAAATGACAGGCGGTGTAGTTGTCTCGGCGGAGTCATTTTCGGTTTCGCGGCGACCGCTACCCATCGCAGGTAAGCAGGGCAATAAGACATTTTGGCGGGTCTGCCCCGAGGGGTTTCCAGTAGAAGCTCCTTGGACGCCGAGCCTGTCCTGACTTTACGACTTTTTTCGGTTACACCCAGTTCGAGACGAATCGGAGGCGAACAAGCGATGTCGACGGCCACCAAGACCAAAAAGCCCGCAGGCAAGATCAAGTTGCAACCCCTCGGCGACCGTGTGGTCGTGGAGCGTGAAGAATCGGAATCGAAGACGGCTGGCGGCATCGTGCTGCCTGATTCGGCCAAGGACAAGCCGGCTCGCGGCACCGTGGTCAGCGTCGGCGATGGCAAGCTGCTCGACGACGGGTCGCGCGGCAAGCTGCAAGTGAAGGTCGGCGATCGGGTTCTTTTCAGCCCGTACGGGGCCGACGAATTCAAGATCGGCGATCAAGAGCTGCTGTTGATGCGCGAAGACGACATCCTGGCGGTGATTGAGTAACTTCGCGCGAAGCCCGTTCTCTGGTCGCCTAAGTAACTTCGCGCGACGAAAGTCAGCGCAACGACATAACGTATTCGAAGCACATTTTGTTTTTGGAGAACACCATCGATGGCCAAGTCCATTGCATTTGATCAGGAAGCGCGCGAGGCGATTCGCCGCGGCGTTTCGAAGTTGGCTCGCGCCGTCAAAGTGACGCTCGGCCCCAAGGGTCGCAACGTAATTTTGCAAAAGAGCTTCGGCTCGCCGACGGTCACCAAGGACGGCGTCACCGTCGCCAAAGAGATTGACCTGGAAGACGTCTTCGAGAACATGGGCGCCCGCATGGTCCGCGAGGTCGCCTCGAAGACCAGCGACGTCGCCGGCGACGGCACCACCACCGCCACCCTGCTGGCCGAAGCGATCTTCAACGAAGGTCTGAAGGCCGTCGTGGCGGGCGTCAATCCGCTGCACATGAAGCAAGGCATCGAAAAGGCGGTCGAGGACATCACCGACAAGCTGAAAAAGATGTCGATCTCGATCAAGAGCAAGAAGGAAATGGCCCAGGTCGGAACCGTCGCCAGCAATAACGACACCGAGATCGGCGAGTTGTTGGCCGAGGCGATGGAAAAGGTCGGCAAAGACGGCGTGATCACGGTCGACGAAGGCAAGAGCCTGAAGACCGAGGTCGAATGGGTCGAAGGCATGCAGTTCGATCGCGGCTATCTTTCGCCCTACTTTGTCACCGATCCGAACAAGATGGCCTGCGTCCTCGACGACGCCTACATCCTGGTCGTCGAAAAGAAGATCACCAACGTCAAGGAGTTGGTGCCGGTGCTCGAAGCAGTGGTCAACGCGGGCAAGCCGCTGTTGATCGTGTCCGAAGACGTCGAAGGCGAAGCTTTGGCCACCCTGGTCATCAACAAGCTCCGCGGCACGTTCAAGTGCTGTGCCGTCAAGGCGCCTGGCTACGGTGATCGCCGCAAGGCCATGCTGGAAGATATTTCGATCCTGACTGGCGGCACGGCGGTCTTCGAGAGCCTGGGCATCAAGCTCGAAAACTTGCAGATCGCCGATCTCGGCCGCGCCAAGAAGATCACGATCGACAAGGACAACACCACGATCATCGAAGGCGCCGGCAAGAGCTCGGAAATCAAGGCCCGCAACGACCAGATTCGCCGCGAGATCGACAA
>DASXPZ010000101.1:0-7040 GCA_036493275.1 Pirellulales bacterium | reverse complement strand
CCAGGTCGCACGGCAAAGACCGTGTAACCGCGGCCGCAGAAGATATCGAACATCTGAGCGCGCTTGTGATCGTTGATCTTGCCGCGGTCTGAGAACCAGGCCCCGCTGGCGACGTCGACGATCGCCAGCCCGTTCGATTTGCCTGTCGGCGTGAAGACGTCCATCAACAGACCGATGCCATCGGTCTCGGCGTAGATCACGTCCTGCTTCTGGTTGTAAGCCTCTTCGGCCCGCGCGGCCTGGCAAGAGAACGAGAACAGAGCCAACGCCAACACAGAATGAACAGCGCGAGCGGCAGGACACTTCACGATCGATCTCCTTAGAAACGAAAAAAGGTCGCGGCCCCATCGCCCGGCCCAATCCGAGCGCCCCCGTCGTGCGACACGCCGGCCATTCTCGTTCCCCGCCGGGCCTGCGTCAATCAATCCGGTGGAAATGGGCCCGGTCGTCGGCCGTCATCCTGAGGCGGACAAAAAGCCAATACCAGGCCCAGGCCGCGGCGATAATCAGCCCGTACCAGACGCTCAGCCAGCGCTGGAACTCATTCGGCGCCCCAGCCATGTCATAGTTCGAGTAAAGCATCGTCCCCGCGGCCAACAGAGCCAGCACCAGCGCAACCGCCGGCGTCACTGGATAGAACGGCGCGCGGTACGGGCGCGGCAAGTCGGGCTCGCGTTTGCGCAGCGCGAACAACGACAGCATCGCGATCACGTACAGCGTCACAGCGCCCAGGGCGCTCATCGTAATCAGGCCGCCGGTGTCGAAGCAAAAAATCGCCGTGACGCCGATTGCCATGTTTAACAGCAGCGCATTGACCGGCGTGTGAAATCGCGGGTGGGTCTTTCCCAGCACGCGCGGCAGAAAGCCGACGCGCCCCATGTCCAGCAGCGCGCGTCCCGCGACCAGCACAATTCCATTGAACGACGCGATGAAGCCGAGCAGGCCGACCACGACGAGAATTCGCTGCAGCCCAAAGTGGCTTTTTTGATCCACTTGAACTGCCGCCAGCAGCAGCGGAGTATCGAGCGTCTTGGCGCCGGGGCGAATTTCAACTTTTCCCGCGGAACCGATCGTCAGGTCTTCTGGCGCGTAGACCACGCGCTCCCACCCACCCAGTCCCACGCTACTGAATAGCACCAATGCGCCTAGCACAACCAACGTGCCGATCGCCGCGCCGAAACCGATGGCAACGTCGCGCTGCGGCCGGCGGGCTTCTTCCGCCGCGTTCGCCACTCCCTCAATGGCCAGATAAAGCCAGACGGCAAACGGCATCGCCGCCAGCGCGCCGCTCCAGCCATGCGGCAAGGCGTTGGCCGTGAAGTTCTCGACGCGAAACGAAGGGAGCGCGCAGGCGCCGAATAACAAGATGCCGCACACGGCCAGCCCGGCTACGAAGAGCTCAAACGCTGCGGCCTGTTTCACTCCCCAGATATTGAGCGACGTAAAGACGACATAAGCGGCCACCGCCACCCAGCGCGGGTCGATGCTCGGCGTCAGCACGTTCACGCTCGCCCCCAGCGCCATGGCGATTGCCGGCGGCGCAAAGACGAACTCGATGACTTGGGCCGTCCCTCCCAAAAATCCCAAAGCGGGCCCCAGTCCGCGCGTAGCGTAGATAAACACGCCGCCGGCGCGCGGAATGGCGCAGGCCATCTCGGTGTAGCTGAAGACGAACGACACGGCCATCACAGTCACCAGTCCAAACGCGGCCAGCAATCCGTAACTGCCGCCGGCGGCCAGGCCGATGTTCCATCCGAAATAATCGCCCGAAATGACGTAGCCCACGCCCAGCCCCCACAGCATGACCGGGCCGAGCGACTTCTTCAGGTGAATGGTGTCTTGGGTCATGAATCGGGAATGGCCCGCGGCGAAACAATTTAGTACAAGCAAATTGTCAAAGCTTCAATCCAGTGTGCCACTGCTGGCTTGCCCAGCAGTGCCTCTAAAGTCCCTCACAAACGATTCGCCCGCTCGCAGAGAATCGTAAGTCGCCGGACGAAGTAATCCAACCGCGCGGCGACGGCGGCCTCGTCTTCGAACGATCGATCTTCGAGATAGAGCCAGGTGAGCCAGTTCATGCCGCCAAGCAGCACGCCGCTCGCGTCAAAGGCGGTGATCAGCATCGCCTCGGCCTCGGTCAGTGGCCGAACCGACGCGTAGGCCGAGAGTCCGATCGCCCAACCGACCGGATCGTCTTCGACCAGGCTCCCCAACAAGCGGGCGACGTCGGCCGAGACATGCTCGCCGCGCATCGCGCCAAAATCGAGCAGGCCGGAGACGACGTCGCCGTCGAATAAGATGCTGTCTCGCCGCACGTCGCGAATGCAGGGCTGTATTGGCGCTGAGAAATTGGCTTGCTGAAGCAGCATTTCGACACGCGGGCAGGCCAGCAGAAACAAATGGAGCAATCGCCAGGCGGCGACGTCGTGCGGCGTGGGCGTATCGCTGACCGCTTTGCGCAATCGGGCGTGCCCTCGCTCGACCAGTTCGCGAAACTGCTGAGTCCGCTCCGCGATGCCTGGCGACGGGCAGGCTTCGTCCACGTCGAGCGGAAACGACGCCGCGGCGCGATGGAACCGCGCAAGCGTCGCCATCGCCGACCGCAACCGCGCTGCGCTGGTGGGCGTGTCGTGATCGTGCTCGCCCTCGAGCCACGGCTCGAGCTGCCACAGCCGGCCTTCGTGTCGAACATAGCCATGATGCGTCATCGTTTCGAGCGGCAGCGGCACGGGGCGAAAGCCTTCTTGCGTCACATGCCACAACACCGCCTGAATGAATTCCAACCGCTCCGGCGTCGGATGCTCGGCGGGCCAGCAGCGCAGACAGAGCGGTCCGCAAGGCGTGATCAGCCGCCAAATTTGCGCGCCGCTGAAACCGCCGGCCGAACGGAGCGATTCAACTTGCGACGGCTGACAATCGCGCGGATAAGCTCGCAAGACCGCCTTGTAATCGAACTGGTCGGCCATGCGGCGCCTGCGGCCTGTGCGAAAGATCGTTGAGAAGCGAACGATTGCTGTCGTCGGACAAACCAGCGACCCGGCTTGCGACTCGACGCGCGACTGGCAGTATAATCGACCGGAGGCGGCCACTGGCAGGGCAGAACGGACGCTTGGGCGGCGCGATAGCATCGGCCGGCCGAACTCGGCGAGAGTAGGTTTGACCCTCAAAGGGCACGCGACAGAGAAATCTCATGTCATCGCTTGAACCACCCGATCCGCCCGGCGTTCTTCCTACAGCGCCAATCCCAGCGCCACTCGTAGCGTCGATCGCGCCACCCAAACCGGGCTGGCTATTGATTGTCTCCGCCGTGCTGGTCATTGCGCAGTCCGTGTTTTGGACAGCCCTCGCTGCGACGGGCTTCAATAGTCTAAAGCTATTTGAGATCGTTGCTTGCATGGTTATCCTCTGGCCGCTGGCGATTTTGGTCGCCTGGTCGCAATATGCGGCGATCGTTCGCCATAGCCTAAGCGCCGCGAATCGAATCTATGCCTTGCTGTTTTTTCTGTGCAGCATGTGGGGCTTGTTCCTGGTGGTCACCTTGGGTGAGGGCATCTCCAAAGGGATTAACCTTCGATTTTCGTGGTGGCTGTTCGCGATTGTTGGAGCTGTCGTGTTTCAATTATTGATTGCCGCTCGCGAGAGCCTGCGCTGGAAACGGACCTTGGCGACGGCCGAGTCGGCTGGTTATGTCTCTCAGAAACGCACGTACACGCTCCGCGAGATGTTCGCAGCCACGGGATATATCGCTGCAGTGCTGGGCGTCTCAACGGCGATGATGCGCGATCCACCAGCGAAATTCGGCGAGCACGTCAAACGGAATGAGGCGCCAGAGGACGTGCCTGCAGGCGCGACCGACCTCAGTTTCGGTAGAGGGCATCGCGGGACCATCGCCTACGAATTCTTGATCGACGAGCAGGGTTTCGTCGATTGGGTGAACGCCGGCTTAGGTTCGATCGAAGCCCAATCCTCGGGCGCAAAACTCCGGGAGATCAACGGCTCGGCCTCGATCCGGCGTTACCCTGTGTTTATCCCGAATCACCCGGGCGAGACGAGCGCGACGGTCCTGCACGGGCTGGAATATCTCTGGTCGAAGGAAGACCGCGGCGTGCACGCTATTTTCGACCGAGACACGAATCGCGCTTACTACGAAGCGCACTATCACTGACTGCGGTATCCCTGGCGGCCTAGATCGACCTGATTTCATGAATGATTCTGCGAATGACACTTTGACCGATCAACCCAAACCTGGCTGGTTGTTGATTGTTTCCGCCGGGCTGGTGCTTGCGCAGTCGGCCGTGTGGTTCGGAGGCGCGTTATCTCTGGCTTCGGTTTACCCCGCCATGCTCATCCCGGCGGCGATCGCAATGGTCGGTTCCCTCATGGTGGCGTTCGCCCAATACAACGCGCTGTTTCGCCGTCGCTCGCGTTCCGCATTTCGGTTGTCGCTGGCGTTGGGGTTGTCTTCTTTGCCTTGGGTAAGTTTGCTAGCCCTATCGCTTTTTATCGCTGCGATTGCTGGGAGTGAGGCCATAGACAGTTGGCCAGCCTTGGGCCTCTCGGGCATTTCCGCGGTGCTTACCTCTCTACTGGTGACTGCCGCGGTTCAGAATGAGCGCTGGGGCAATTTGCTCGTCGCTGCCCAAAAGGCTGGCGCGCCGACGCCTGCGAGAACGTTCACGCTACGAGACTTGTTCGCGATGACGACCATTCTGGCGGCGATGTTGGCGGTCGCCAGTTGGTTCTCGCGAAACCAGATTTGGGAATCGCTCGCGAATTGGGGGCCTGAATAGCCCGGATCTTTCACGCTCCACCAGTAAAGCAAAAACACTGCTGGACAAGCCAGCAGTGGCACACACCCAATGGAAGCAGATACGAAGAGCTAGCGAACTTCGAACGTTCGGCTGGTGGCGTCGAAGGTGTGCAGCCTGCCGTCGTCGGTCTTGTAGACGCCGTGATGAACGATGCGGTACTCGCCCGGCGAAGTTTCTTTCGGCGGCGTCCACTCGATCTTGCAGACGCCCGACTTCCAAGAGACTTTGACTTCCCAATTGCCGTCCGACGCGACCGCGCGCCAGGCGTCGTCGGTTTTGCGCTCGATCGTGGCGTATTGACGTTCGGGTCGATAGCCGTTTTGTGGATTGCCGCTGCGGAAGGAGGCGACGGCGTGTTCTCCTCGCTCAACCTGCGGCGCCGCGTCATCGACCAGGTCGCCGTATTTGCCGGTCTCGAGCGCGGGATCGGGCTTCCCTCCGAGCGGCGTCGGCCGAACCTTGCCACGCATCTCGTCCGGCTTTTCGTGCGACTCGCTCGGCCGGGCGGCCGCGATGTCCTCGGCCAGTCGAACGAACTCCTGCTGATAGGCGGCCTGCGTCCAGGGACCAAATAGGGTGGCGGCGCCTTCGTAGTTTTGCGCTCCGTACTCTTCTCGCGTCGCCACGTAGCCGGCGTAATCGTTGGCGTAACCGGCGATGGCGACGTACTTCACGCCGGGCAGGGCCTTGATCACTCCCTCGCGAAAGCGCCGCCCGCTCATCGTCGTGTACTCGGCCGGACCGGCGACAATCGCCAACTGACCAATCCGCGCCACGCTAATCGGCAGCACGTTTGGGAGCGAGGGGGGCTGCGACAAACCCACCGGCAAGAGGATCGGCTTCGGGCTGTGGAGCCTCCGCAGTTCGTCGGTCACCGGCGGGAGCGGCACAATGTTTCGGGCGATGGCGTCGATCATGCGTTCGCGGCGGATCATTCCTTCGCGAAATATCGGCAACCCGCCGCCATCTTCGGTTGAGCCGGCGCCGAACGAGTAGCCATAGGCGGCCGGCCCGGTATATTGCTCTCCGGCGTGCGTGAATTCGTCGCGCACCTTGACTTGCGCGAAGTCGACGTACGACTGGCGCGAATCGACGGGCCCGGTCAGTTCTTCCGTGGCGCTCTCGAACAAACGCCTCGCCGCCTGCGATTGTCGTTCGCCGATGATCCGCGTGCTCTCGAATTCATCTTCTCCCGGCCCGCGCTGATCGAGCGACAGGTTGGGCGTGACGTCGCCGCAATTCGCCTGCGCGAACGCGGCCACGAAGGGCGTCTTGCCAAGCCCTGCCGCTTCGAGATTCCGTTCGCAATCGTAGGCGGCGTAGCCCTTGTTATCGCCGGAGATCAGCTTGTTGTTGAAGCTCATTGACGTGGGATGGACCGGAAACCAGTTCAGCAGGCCGATGGGCCCCGCCGCCGTGTCGAAGCGGATCAGCGTCATGTCGACGTCGGTGTTCGTCGGATAGCGCTTGCGCTCTTCTTCAGGATTTCGCATGTAAGCGGGCCGAGAGCGCTGCGCGCCGGCGCCTTCGACTGGGCCAACGGCGACGCGAATATGACCGGGCTTGAGATCTTTGTGCGCGGCCAGGATGGAATTGGCGATGGCGCTGGTGAGCGCATCGAAGTGTTCGGGGTGAAACGGCGTGCCAATCGGCGTGTCGGACCCGTAATGCCAATAGCCGCCCGGCACGGCGTGTGAATGCGTGGCGGCGATGATTACGTTGTCGAGCTTGTAGACGCCGGGATAGCTCTCATTGAGCTTGTCGATCACCGAGAGAACGACCGAATGCGTGACGCTCATCAAGTCGGTGGTCACGATCGCCAGGCGATGATCTGTGGCCGGATCGACGATCACAAACGCGCGGGCGTACTGCCGAAGATGGATTCCTTCGCTGATCTGATCAGCGCGCACGTAGCCCAACATCTTCACGCCCACCGGCGGCCCGGTGATGTCGGACTTGCCTCGCCCGATACGAAACGGCTCGGCCGCGTCCACCGCGCGAAGCGAGAGCGCAAGACATAAAACCAGCAACAATCGCCAGCAGGCGACAGACGGCGCCAGGCGCATGGAAGAACTCCGCGACACAAGACTGCGCAACAGACTCTCTCTTCAGAGTATGCAGTCTAGGCAGAGCGAGAACCGGCCGATACGGTCGAAATTCGAATAAATCCCGGATTAACGGGTGATTTTCGGCGGCAAAAAATGCCCTTTTTTCTCTTCACCCGTCCTG
>DASXPZ010000100.1:0-3259 GCA_036493275.1 Pirellulales bacterium | reverse complement strand
AAACTGGCTGGCGACCCCATCGTTTGGTTGCTGCTCGCTGCGCTGGCGGTCCGTCTGGGGGCGGCCGCGTGGTGGCAATCGCGGTTGCCGGCCGGCCAACAGTTCGAGTTCGGCGACAGCGAGAGTTATTGGGCCTTGGCGCAAAAAATCGCCCGTGGAGAACCGTACGAATTCGGCGAGCCGCCGCGACAAGTTTTTCGGACGCCCGGTTATCCATTGACGCTGGCCGGCCTGATGTTGTTCTGCGGAGTCGACGCCCCGGTGATGACAGCCCGCGCGCTCGGCGCCGGACTTGGAACTCTGACCGTGCTCGGAGTTTACATCCTCGGCTTGCAGCTCTTTGATCGGACGACTGGGCGCGTCGCCGCCGGGCTAGCCGTGTTCTATCCGGGCGCGGTCAGCATGAGCGTCTTCGTACTCAGCGAGGCGCTGTTTTGTCCCCTCTTGATTGCGCAATTGATCGCGTCGACGGCCGCTTGGAAAAGCGCCAGCCTTCGCGCCGCGCTTGGTTTTGCGGTGGTCGCCGGTTGCCTGGCTGGCGCGGCGACTCTGGCGCGCCCTAGTTGGCTGTTGTTCACGCCGCTGGCGGCGCTCGCGACGTTATTTTGTTCGCGCAAGCCGCTGACGCAGCGGGGCGTGCTTGCCGTGGCGCTGTTGGCTGGAATGATCGGCGCGATGACGCCTTGGTGGATTCGCAACGCGCAGGTCAGCGGACACTTTATTCCGACCACGCTGCAAGTCGGCGCCAGCCTCTACGACGGTTGGAACCCGCAGGCTGACGGTAGCAGCAACATGAAACCGGTTGACGAGCTCATCGCTCAAGATGAACTACAACTTCCGGCGGACGCCGCGGCGCGCGAATATCAGCTCGATCGCGATTTGCAGAGGGCGGCGGTCGATTGGGCCCGCGCGAATCCGGCCCGCGCCGCGTGGCTGGCGGCCGTGAAACTTCGCCGGCTGTGGAATATCTGGCCGAACGAGACGGAGTTTCGCAGTTGGCCGCTCCGGCTGGCGGTAATGGCGACATATGTCCCGCTGATGGCGCTGGCGTTCGTCGGCGCCTGGCGATATTCGCGCCGTGGCTGGCCGTGGGTGTTGTGCTGGCTGCCGGCGTTCTACTTCTCGGCGTTGCACATGGTGTTTGTCAGTTCGATCCGCTATCGCGAGCCCGCGATGTTGCCGCTAATCGTTTTGGCGGCTGCGGCGCTAGTGCGAGCAACTCGCATTTCTCCCTCTCCGTTCGCACCCAGAGGGTACCCGGAGCCGGGGTGAGGAGGCTCCTTCATGGGGCGAAGTAAGTTGATTCAACCCGTTTATTAATTTCGATCCGCGAAAACTGTCAGAGCAAGGAAGCTCGGCGATTACAAAGGCTATCGTCAACTGCTGTTGGTTCTTCTTCAAATGGGGACTGCTCGCCATCGTCTTGGGCGCAGTGGGCGCCGGCGTGTATTTCTACGGCAAGTTGGACGACACGGTCCGCGCTCACGTTGAGAAGATGATCGGGGATCACTACAGTCATCTGCGGGTCACCGTGCGGTCGGCGGCTCTGCTCTCGGACGGCATTCAGATTCGCGGCGTCACGATCACCGACCCTAACGCCGACGGGCCGCAGTCCGAGCTGGCGTTTTTCGACGAGCTGTTTCTTTCGTGCAAGACCGACCTGACGACGCTCCTCACCGCCCCGCCGGATATCAAAGAAGTGACCGTGCGGAGGCCGACGATCCGTTCGACGCATCGGCCCGACGGCGCCTGGAGCGCCAGCCGTCTGTTTCCGCTGCCAAAGTTCGGCGCGGAGCCCCCCACGATCTTGATCGAAGGGGGGACGCTCGAGCTGTTCGATCCGCTCAAAGTGCCGTCGAGCACGTTCGCCGTCCGCGACGCCTACTTCAAAGTGTCGTCGGCCGATCCGAACGAAGTTCCCGCCGGCGAGCGGGCGCCGCTGATCGTCAGCGGTTATTGCTCGGCGGATAGCATTCGCCGTGTCGAAGTCGAGGGATCCTTTGCCACCACTGGCGGCGCCTTGGAATTGCGCGGCACGGTCGACGGGCTCGAAGTCGCGCCCGAGCTCACCCATGCGTTGCCGGGGGACTTGCTCTCGCGGGCCAAGCTGTTGGAGTCTCTGCGCGGGCAGGCGAACGGCCGCTTCAGCGTGCGCTACGACGCCGCTGCGGAGCAACCGTGGGATTATCAGGTCTCGGGTCAGCTCAGTCGCGGTCGGTTGGACGATTCGCGACTGCCTCATCCGTTGACCGACATGAAGGCCGGCTTTCGCGTGACGACCGGAGGTTTTGCGATCGAGAATCTCTCGGCCAACGCCGGCGCGGCCACGCTCGAACTGAACCTGAAGCGCAGCGGCCTGGCGGAGAACAGTCCGATGACGGTCGTCGCGCGGGCTCACAACTTAAAGCTCGATCAGCAACTGGCCGAAATCTTGCCAGTCGAAATGCGGGACCAGTGGAAACAATTCATGCCGGCCGGCGAGCTCGATCTCGACGCCGACGTCCGCTTCGACGGCAAGAACTGGACGCCCGACGTCACCGTCACCTGCCATGACGTGGCCTTCACGTACCCCAAGTTCCCGTATCGGTTAGAGCATGGCGCTGGGTGGATTTCGCTCAAGAACGACGTGCTGCTCGTCAAAATGAAGGCCTTTGGCGGCGCGGAAGAGGTCCACCTCAACGGCGAGATCATTCATCCCAGCGGCGAGTGGACCGGCTACTTCCAGGTCGACGGTAAGAACCTGGCGGCCGATCAGAAGCTGACCCGCGCCTTGCCAGAAAAGCCTCGCGAAATCGTCGAGAAGCTCAACGCGCACGGAACCTTCAACCTGTGGGTTCGCTATTGGCGCGACGCTGGGCAGCCGATGCACAACCGTATCTACATCGAGTTGAATCGCTGCGACGTTCGCTTCAAGGAGTTTCCCTATCCGCTCAGCAATGTCCGCGGCATTGCCGAAGCCACTGACAATGTCTGGAGCCTGCACGATCTCGAAGGAACTAATGACAGCGGCCGCGTGACGTGCCGCGGCGACATGACCTCCGACGCGGCGGGCAATAACACGCTGACGCTCGATATCGTCGGCCACAATATCCCGCTCGAAGAAGAGCTGCGCGACGCGCTCAAGCCCTCGGCCGCGCAGCTCTGGAACGAAGTCCGGCCCTCTGGCGCCGTGGATGTTCACGTGACGGTTCTCCATCGTAGCGACGTGAAAGAACCGCGAATCGAACTGACGGCGTGGCCGGTCGAAGATTCCGTTGCG
>DASXPZ010000099.1:0-5234 GCA_036493275.1 Pirellulales bacterium | reverse complement strand
GGATCGAAGTGCAGACGCCAACGCCAAGCTCGACGGACAAGCCCGCCCTGCCTGAAGATCCAAGTTTCGTAGAGCCCTCTTCGTTCATGGTGTCGAGACGCGCGGCTTCATGAAGAAGCGGCCGGCGCCAGTTGGAGCATTGCCGGGGAAAGCTGCGCGGAATCAGTCCCGTGTGGGCGGCGCCTTGGTGAGTTTTCGCCCCGCTCTTCGGATGGTGACGATGCTTTCTGTGAACGCCCGCCAGGACATGGAGCCGCGATCCGGGCTCGAAAAGGTCTTGGCATCGAAATTGCTTTTCTGCCTAGACAACGATGTTGGTTTGAGTGGTATGGGCAGTGCTTAGAAACTGCGTCGAATGTATGGTGTGACCGCGCAAACTCAACTCTCGAAGGACTCTAGATCAGGAATGGGGGGAAATCCGGCATCTGAATTTGACCTAATCGTCAATGGAACAATGACTTACAAGATAATTGTTAGATAATTATTTCAGGGGGCCGCAAAGGTTGCATTCAAAGAATGCTTGATTATCATGCACATCGACTAGTCCGTATCTGGCATTATTGCACCACCCGCCCTGGGGGCGGCCAGTTCTCACCATTTGAAGGAGCCGCTAATGAAGTCAACAAGCTTTTGCGCCGTCCAATCTGGCGCATTTCAACGAACCTCTCTGATCGTCGTTCTGGCGATTGTTGGCTTTCTTGCAACCGGCGGTTCGCCTTGCTCGGCAACCCTTCTCACGTTGGGACACGCGAGCAATTTCGCGATGCTCGCCGATCTGACCACGGCGGACTCAACCAGCGCCACCAAAACGGCTAGCATCAATCTCAACAATTACACGATCAACGGCGATCTCGGCGCGCCGACGATCAAGGGGGCGGCGCCCAATCACTACAACGGAAATATCTACACGGCGAACAGCTCGCAGCCGGCGGGAACCCTGGTGGGCACATACCACCCGAGCAGCGCAGCCACGATCAACACCGCCGCAGCCGACGCGATCACATTTAGCAATCAGATTGCCGCCTTGACGACCACTCAAACCGTTAGCGGAAACCTCAACGGTCAGACCATTACTGGCGCTGGCGGCGTTAACGTGATCGACGTCACCGGAGGCATCACGGGCGCGTTCAACGTCCACGGGGGCGCCAACGATATTTTTGTGTTCAACGTGCACGGCACGATGAACGTTACGAGCGGCGTCATTGGCGGTAATAATGCTGGGTCAACCGTTACGCCGAGCCAGATCATTTATAATTTCATTGGCACTACCGCCGGTCAGACTGTCAAGACGATGGTCCCGAACACGGTCAACGGGACGTTGCTGAGTGTCAACGGCAACTACACATTCACACTCGACTCGGTCGCCAATGGCCAGGCGATCAACTTATTCGATGGGGCGACGGCGATCACCGGAATGTCAGCACAGTTCCAAAATGGAACAGGCAATTTCTTCCGCGGAGTCCCTGTCCCCGAGCCATCGACGATCGCTCTCGGCATCGCAGGCTTTGCCTGCCTGGGCTTTGTCGCCCAGCGGAAGAGGTTACGCCGGGCCTAACGTGTCGCAGCCAAGTAACTCGTAACTTCAGAAGCCCCGCCGGGCACGTTGGCCTGGCGGGGCTTTCTCTTTTCCTCAAACGAACCCGTGCATCTTCTCGAAGACTGATTTTGACAATCGTTTTTTGAAGTGGCGTCCCTGCGGCTTCAGTCGTGACCGGAAACGGACGATCGGACGCTCATCCCAGCGAGCCAGCCTGTGCTGAAGGCCGCCTGGAAGTTGTAACCTCCGATCGGCCCGTCGAGATCGAGGACTTCTCCCGCCAAGAATAATCCTGGCGCGATTTTGCTTTGCATGGTGCGCGAGTCGAGTTCGTCGAGCGGCGCCCCGCCGGCGGTGACCTCGGCCTTGGCAAAGCCGCGCGTTCCGTTGACGCGGATCGGCAAGTTCTTGATCGCATGCGCGAGCGCCGCTCGACCGACCTTGCTCAATTCGGCCGCTTTGGTCTCGGCGCTCAGACCCGCTTCGGCCAGCATCGCCTCGGCCAGCCGGCGCGGAATCAATTCCGGAATCAGGCTCAGCAGTTGCTTGCGACCGCTGCTTGCGGCGTCTGCGCGAAGTTGTTCCGAAAGCGCCGCCGGCGAGACATTGGGGAGAAAGTCGCATTCCAAGCGCAGCGATTGCGGCCGCGCGTGGCCGCTGATCCAGCGACTGATATCGAGCGCCACGGGCCCTGTCAGTCCAAAGTGCGCGAACAGCAGCGAGCCGCGCCGCGTGTCGAGGACGCGCGGTCGCCCGCCGGGGATGCCCGCCTCACTCGGTTCGACCAATCGGAGCGACGAGTCGGGCACGGTGATCCCGCGGAGGTCAGTCACCCAGGGATCGGACGTGGTGATCGGCGTCAGCGCCGGTCGCGGCGGCACGAGCGAATGACCAAGTTGCGTCACCCAGCGATAGGCGTCGCCTGTCGTGCCGCAACCAGGATACGATTGCCCCCCCGTGGTCACGATGACGCGCGCGGCGTGGATTGTCCGCTTCTCGGTCGTGAGTCGAAAGCCTTCGCCCTCTCGCTCCAACTCGACGACCGGCTCGCCCAGCGCCACTTCGCAAGGGCTGCGCGAAAGCCGGGCGACGAAGGCCGCCAGGACGTCGGTCGCCCGGTTACTGGCCGGAAAGATCTTGCCGGTTTCGGGCTCGATTTTTGTGGAAACCCCTTCCTCTTCGACCAGCGCGACCAGTTCCGCTGGCCCAAGCGCCGCCAGGGCCGAATGCAAAAACCGCCCGGGCGGGCCATAGGCGGCCACGATGCCGCGACGATCGGTGGCGTGCGTGAGATTACAGCGAGTTCCGCCGGAGATCAGGATTTTTACCCCTGGCCTGCGGTTTTTTTCGAGCAGCAGCGTCTTACTGCCGAGCGTGGCGGACCGCTCGGCCGCCACCAGGCCCGCGGCGCCAGCGCCCACCACGATCACGTCAAACTCGGTCATGCGTTATCCAGCGGCGGGAAATCATATTGGCTAGCTGACTCCTTGGGGCCTTTTTCGTGCTTGCTTCGCGGAACCTTGGGGACCTTCCGACGCAGACTCGTTGACAGATTCATCTTGCACGCAATTCCCAGATCGACCAGCATAACGAAGCTGCCCTTCCACCGCTTTACGCCGCGAAAGAGTCTTCCCAGCCATGGACGAACTGGTCGCTCGCCACCGCCCGACGCCGCACGCCAGGCAGGCCTGCCTGGCGTTCTCGATTTTCAGTCTGGCAATAGCCCTATGCCTAGGCAACCAGGCCGCCGCCGCGGATTGGCCGCAATTCCGCGGGCCCGACGGCCAAGGGCATTCGACCGAGCGCGGACTGCCAACCGAATGGAGCGAGACCGAAAACGTCGCCTGGAAAACCCCCATCGACGGCCTCGGCTGGTCTTCGCCCACCATTCGCCAGGGGCAACTCTGGATCACCACCGCGATCGAAGAAGAGGGCTCGCTGCGAGCCCTCTGTCTCGACGTGCGCTCCGGCAAAATCTTGCGCGATGTGGAAGTCTTTCACAAGAAGGACCTGGGACGAATCAATTCGAAGAACAGCCACGCCTCGCCCACGCCGGTCATCGATGGGGATCGGATCTATGTCCACTTCGGCGCGCATGGCACGGCTTGCCTTTCGAGCCGGGGCGAAATCCTCTGGCGCAACGAAGAGCTAATTTACGATCATCGGCATGGCCCGGCGGGCTCGCCCGTGCTCTGGAAAGACCTGTTGATCGTGAGTTGCGACGGGACTGATAAGCAATTTGTCGTGGCCTTCGACACGCTCACCGGGCATATCAAATGGCGGACGCCGCGCGAAGGACGAATGGCCTATTCGACGCCGCTAGTGATTCACGTGGACGACGCGGATCAGGTCGTCAGCCCTGGCGGCGATTCAGTCGCGTCGTACGATCCGGCCAGCGGCGCCGAAATTTGGCGCTTCCGCTACGACGGCTATTCGGTCGTCCCTCGGCCGGTGTTCGGGCATGGGCTGGTCTACGTCAGCTCGGGCTATGATTCGCCAACCTTGTACGCCATTCGCCCCGACGGCAAGAAAGACGTGACCGAAACCGGCGCCGCCTGGACGCTGCGCCGCGGCGCGCCGCATAATCCTTCGCCGCTGTTGATCGGCGATGAGCTCTACCTGGTGAGCGACTTGGGCGTGGCGAGTTGCGTTGACGCGAAAACGGGCGATTCGCTTTGGCAACTGCGACTAGGAGGCGGCTTTTCCGCCTCGCCTCTGGCGAACGACGGCAAGATTTATTTCACCAACGAAGAAGGACTGACGACCGTCATGGCGGCGGGCAAGACGGCGAAGAAACTTTCGGCCAACCAGGTCGAAGGTCGCACGCTCGCCTCACTCGCCACCAGCGACCACGCCATTTTCCTGCGAACCGACAAAGCGGTCTATCGAATTCAAAACCCAAAATAGCCTCGCCTCGCACGCGCTCACTCGTGGCAGTTCCCGATCGCGTCGATCGAAGCGCAGCCTGAAGGGATCGACTGGCCCTTGCGGCACTTCGATACGCGCCAAGCCACCAAGGCGCATGCGCCGCAAACAGCGAGTGCAATCGACGAAGGCTCGGGCACGGTTTCGACGTAGGGACTGACCGGAAAGTATGACGTCAGGGCCCCGCCGTGCGGATCGGCGATGCCGGCGTGCGCCAATAGCTCTTGATCCGAGAACGGAGTCAGGTTGGCTCCGTACCCGACATTGGCCGCGTCGATGATGGCGTTGGCCAGCAACCCCTGCCAAAGGGTTCCCGGATGGATCTTATCTGGCAAGGTGAAATAATGCTGATCGTCCGACGGCGCGCTGGAAAGAATAACCGAGACGTCGCCAATCGTTAACGGGCTCGCTCCGGTCTCCAAGTTCAACAATCCTTGAATATCGACGATCGGCATGCCGCGCGCCAGCGCGATGGCGCGGATCTCTTCGTTCGCCACGATCACGGCGCTGGTTACGTTGGCCCGCCCTGTCGGATTGGTGTAGCCGTGCAGTTGCGCGTAGGGGATCGCTCCCCAATCGCCAACGTTTCCGACAATTACCTGAACACCAGTGGGACTGCCGGCAGGTCCGGCGATCGTGTCGAGAGCGGTCGTGAAGTCGGCGACAAGCGAGTTGATCAGCGGGGCTGGATCCCCGCCGGCGTAGATGCCCCCGTATTGATCGGCCAGGTCGAGCGCCGGTTCGCTGAGCGCCGAAAAATCATTCGTGCCGA
>DASXPZ010000098.1:0-7623 GCA_036493275.1 Pirellulales bacterium | reverse complement strand
GGCATTCTTCCCCAGGCTACTGGGGAGAACTCAGCGAGAATCTTATCAAGATTTTTCGATCTGGCGTTCGGTTCAATGTTTTTCGTCGCTTCTTGATGGACTCTTGTTGCGGATGCCGATTCTGCCCCCCCGATCGCGTCCCATCTCGCGTTTCTTTACGAATTCTTCATTCGCTGGTTCATCATTTTTCGCTTCTTGGGAATAGGGGGCCGGCTGTCGTCGTCTCGACTGCGGGCGAGCGCATGATTGCGGATCCGACCACCCGCCATTCCAACTCGCGCGAAGGCGTGACGTTGGTCGATCGTGGGCAAGGTCCTCGATTGCGCGTATCAAAATGTTCTAACTGCTGACGCGAGCCGCTAATGAACTGCAGCGCCTAAGTTGCCCGGCAACAAGCCTGGGCTGCATCGCGCTCGTTCCTCTCTTTCGCGTCGACTCGATTGTCGTTGGCCGCTTCACTGGTCGGTCGACGCATCCTTCGCGCTCCAAACTTTGCCACTGCGCCGCCGCACTTAAATTCCGCCTTAGGAAGTGAACCAATGCTAATGAACACCAAACGCCAAGACCTGCGAATCGTATTCATCCCGCGTTTTTTGATCATGCTGATCGTCCTCTCGTGCGCTGCGGTGCTTCATGCCGAAGATCATGAGTGGATCGGTGATCAAGACCATATCCTTGGCCCCAACTATTGGACGTTCAACGACGGGACGATGTGGTCCGGGTTCGCGATACCTGGGGCGGCGCCGAACAACACCGACGCAGACATCACCAACGATGACGCGATCTTCGGCGGCCACTTTCCGCACTCACCGCCGCTGCAGTTGGGCGCTGGTGGAACGATTTATTTCGGTGACTTTGACGGAATCATCAACAGCGATCCCGGTAGCCAGCTCTTTTATCCGGCTCAGAACGTCATCAATCACTCCCTGGATGTTCAGTCTGGCGATTGGACGTTCGATTTCGGGCCGGCCCATTACTTCGGCTCGCAGTCCGTAGTCGACTCAGGAAGCTATCGGGTTACCGACGTGATGCGAGTGGGGGACAACGTGCTGCACACCGGCGATGCGGGAACGGCCTCGCTGACGCTTTCTGGTCCGGGCGGTCTGTACAGCAACTCCGGCGCAATCGGCCGCGGAAATGGAGTTCACGGAACGTTTACCGTATCTGGCGCCGAAACCCACTGGGACAACACGACTGACTTTACCGTTGGGCATGACGGAGGTATTGGTTCGGCGTTCATCACGAACGGTGGGACGATCAATTCAGTCTCTACAACCATTGGGCTCGTGGGCGGCCATGGCGAGATGTCCGTTTCAGGCTCCGGCTCCTCATTGAACCTTTCGGGCGCATTAAACGTGGGTTCTCTTGGAACTTATGGAGGCGCCTCCGGTTCGTTTGGTGAGTTAAGCGTTCAAAGTGGCGGTGTTGTGCATTCGGGCGATCATTCGCGAATCGGCGAAAACGACGGCTCCGTAGGGATCGTCAACGTCACCGGCCCAAACTCACAGTGGCTGAATTCCTCCAGCCTGGCGATCGGCAGCGGGGGAGACGGAACGCTGAATGTTACCAGCGGAGGCGCCGTCTCAAATCTTACGACGTCACTTGGCGCCTCGGTAGGAATTGGAAAGGTCACGGTAGACGGCGCGGGATCGCAATGGAACATTACGGGTGAATTCGGGATTTCGCGAGGCTCCCTTACTATCAGCGATCAAGGCCTTGTGAATCAAACCGGCGGCGGAGCTTTCGTTGGCGAGACCTTGGACGGCGGAACTGTCGATGTGAACAGCCACGGCGTCTGGGATCTCACTTCCTCGGGCATGATCATACTTGGGCACTCCGGAAAAGGCACGCTGGATATCAGCAGCGGAGGGCATGTTAACAGTGGGCTGGCCAATATCGGCAATCAAGCCACTGCGCAAGGCACTGTCTCCGTGAGTGGCGGAACCTGGACGAATTCAAGTAGCGTCACGATCGGAGATTTTGGGAAGGGCGTCCTGACGGTAGATAATGGTGGATTGATTGCTACAGGTGGCGGCGTCATTGGCAGCGCCGCAGGCGGCGTTGGCCAGGTTTCGGTAACCGGCGTCGGCTCGTTGTTAAAGAGCGATTCCTCAACGTCTGCCAGCTTCTTCATCGGCGATCATGGTCAAGGAACTCTCGCGGTTTCGGCCGGCGCCGCGTTCACGATCGATCATGGCAGCGCGTACGTCGCTAACGCGCCAGGCGGCAGCGGCGCCGCGACGGTCATGGGAAGTGGATCGACCTGGAGCGACTCTGGCGATCTGGTCGTCGCCAGCGGCGACGCGACGTCGCAAGGCAGTGTGCATATCAGCGATGCGGGTCAGTTGTCCGTTACGGCCTCGATGCTCATCGGAAACCTGGGCCACGGAACGCTTGATGTGGGTGGCGGCGGCAGCGCGAGCTCCGCAAACGGCCTCATCGGGGTTCAATCCGGCGCCGTAGGACTCGCAAGCATCCACGGAACAGGCTCGCAATGGAATATCGCCTCCGGACTCACGGTCGGAGCCCAAGGGGATGGAACTCTCTCGATCTCCAGCGGCGCCACGGTCGCCGTGCAGAACGCAAATGGCGCCACGGTCGGCTCGGACAACGGATCGACCGGCGCGGTTACGATTAGCGGGGATGGCTCGTCTTTGACAATGGGCGACTTGAGCGTCGGACGATTCGGCGAGGGGAGCGTGACGATCCAACAAGGGGCGTCCGCCAGCAACGCTCGCGCAGACATCGGCTCAGAGGCCGGCGGGTCGGGGAGCGTCGTCGTTACCGGACAAGGTTCACACTGGACAAGCACCAACGAAGTCAACATTGGCGGTCAAAGCCAAGGATCGCTTCAAATTCTGGATGGCGCGACAGTCGAAGGGACTTACTTCTCAGCGATGGGACGCGCCACCGACGGCATCGGAACCGCGACGGTCAGCGGGGACGGATCGAAATGGACCACCTCGATCGTTGTTGGAGACGCGGGCCACGGCGCTTTGAATATTCAGAATGGCGGCCTCGTCGAAACGCGCGGCGGCGCGGTCGGCGTCTCCTCAGGTGGTTTCGGGCAGGTCACCGTCAGCGGCGCGGGGACGGCGCTGAGAAGCGACTCTCCGGGCGCCGACGACTTTAACATCGGCGGTCAGGGGCATGCGACTTTCACCGTCTCGGACGGCGCCGCCTTCAGCGTGAGCCATGGGAATACCTTCGTCGCCCGAGACGATGGCTCCGTCGCCGACGCGACCGTCACCGGCGCCGGGTCGTCGTGGACATCTGGCGGTCTTTACATCGCCTCCAACGATCACGCTTCACAGGGCAGCTTGCTCGTAACTAACTCTGCCACATTGAACGTCGACTCCACGATCTTTGTCGGAGAATGGGGCAAAGGGTCTTTCGAAGTCGCCGCGGGGGGCGAAGCGATGACTGTCGACGGCAGAATTGGTATCAACCCGAGCGCCGTCGGATCGGTAAGCGTGCATGGCGCCGGTTCGCTCTGGACTGTAACGAACAATCTTAACGTCGGTGAACAGGGCGTAGGCACACTGTCGCTCTCCGACCATGGCGAGGTTCACGTCGGTAACCAGTTATCGTTGGGAACACAAGGGACGATCGATTTCGGTCACGATCTGGGAGGCCGGATCAATGTCGGCGACGGCTTTCTCGGATCGACGCCGCATGGCACGATTCGCGTTGGTCCCAATGGCACGCTGGCTGGTTCCGGCAGCACCAACGGCCGCATCTTCGTCGATGGCGGAACGGTGAGCCCTGGCTTTTCGCCTGGCGTTCTTCACATCGGCGGCGACGCGCTCTTTAGCGCAACCAGCTCGCTTGATCTGCAGATCGGAGGCTTAAACCCCGGATCGCAGTACGATCAACTCGTCGTGGGTGGCGATTTAACTCTTCCCGACGTCGTCAACATTTCGTTCATCGATGGCTTTGCGCCTCGCACGGGAGACCAGTTCCACTTGTTGGTCGTAGGGGGCGCTTTGAATGGTCCTGTCCTCTTCGACACGGGCGATGTTCCGTTTACAGCGGATTTTAGCGACGGCGTCTACACGTTGACCGCTGTGCCGGAACCCTCTTCATTCGCGCTGGCCGGACTGGGAGTCGTGGTTCTGGTGGCAGGCAGCCGAGCGAGATCGTCCAAATATCGCAATTCGATCCGCTGCTCAGGAGAGAGCTCCTGACCCCATCTACCCGCGGCTTCTTCCGCGGTCGTGTCCTGCTTGCTCGCGCCGCTTGATTTGAGGCCTTCGTAGGCGTTCATGGATTATTCGCCAACGCCCACTATGCGCTGAGGCGCGAGTAAGCAATTCATCGACAGTCGTTGCACGGCGATGCGCTTTTTGGAAACGAGAGGAGCGCGAGCCCCGATACTTGCGCGCTGCAAGTCCTCGCCAACGGCTATGTGGCGGTCTCTCTTCATCCGTTAACAGGGCTTCGAGTATGCACAATTCTAGGAAGACATTACGATTCGCCGGCGCGGTGGCGATTGCCGGCGCCGCGTTGGTGGTTGCTCCTCTAAAAAACGCTCGCGCCGAGACGCACGAATGGATAGGCGATCAGACGGGCTTCATTGGACTTGCGCCAGGCTGGTCGTTCTCCGAGGGAGGACTGTGGTCCGGATTCGAAGTTCCGGGAACTATTTACAATCCACAGAACTTGGACATTTCAGATGACGACGCCATTTTTGGCGGCCAGTACGATCCCCCCGGCGTCACGCCCCCCTACAGGCTCTCGACCGGCGGAACAATCTACTTTGGCGACTTCGACGCCGCGGTCACGGGGCCAGGTCAGACGCACGTCTTTTACGCCGCGCGGGACGTCGTCAACCGCTCGCTTGAAGTCCAATCGGGCGATTGGACGTTCGATTTAGGGCCGGGCGGGTATTTTCCCACCGTGCCGATCACCAACTCGGGAAGTTACGAGGTCTTTGGTAACGTATCCATCGGCGCCTTAGTGGAGCACACGAGTGTGCAGGGGAACGCCAACCTGACGATTCAACATGGACAGCTGATGGCGGGTTCTCTCGACGTGGGCTTGTCCGCCGGCGGGTCGGGCCTTCTGCGGATTACAGGATCCGACGCGTCGCTGAATGTCGGAGTAGGATTCGACCCTGTATCGGGTTTCTATCAAGGTGGCATCCAAGTCGGCACGCACGGAACGGGCACATTTATCGCGGAGAACGGCGCCCACGTTGTCGCGGCGCGCACCAGCACAGGCAGTAGCCTGGCCGGCTACGACGTTGGCAGCACGGGAGACATTATCGCGCGAGGCGCTGGTACAAACTTAACAACGACTGGTTGGATTCTCGGCTATCGCGGAGCCGGTTCACTCACGGTCGAGGCGGGGGCATTGGTCACCAACGCCGGCGACTTTACCTCGGTCTTTCTAGGAATCGCTGACAGCGGATCCGGGGTCGCTACCGTTACCGGAACCGGCTCCGCATGGACGCAGATTTCAACTCTGACGATTGGCGGCTCGTACACCGATGGCAAAGGGCAAGGCACGCTGAACATTCTTGATGGCGGAACCGTGTCGGCAACCGATGTGTCGCTGGCAAGATCTCCCATGTCGAGCGGAGTGGCTACCATCGAATCCTTGACTACCTCTCCCGCGACCTGGAACATCGCCTCTTCTTTGAACGTCGGAGAAAAGGGAACCGGCAACATCGCGATCGACCGCGGCGGAGTCTTACACACTGGAACCACCAACATCGGGTACATGGCAGGTGGGGCCGGCGCCGTCACCATCGACAACGGAGGCTCGTGGACCGACGTCAACGGCGTGACTCTTGGCGCCAACGCGGGCGCCAGCGGAAGTCTGTCCGTATCGCATGCGGTTAGCTCATTTTCGACTTCGTGGCTAACCGTCGGTAATGCTGGGAGCGGCGAGCTGAGCATCAAGAACGGAGGAACGGTCTCGGCCAGCAACCTGTTTCTAGGTTCTATGGCCAATGGCAGCGGCGTTTTGACCATCTCATCCTCCCCTGACGCAATATCGACTTTGAATGTCGAAAATACCATGAGAGTGGGCAACCAAGGGGGCGGGTCCGTCTCGCTAGAACAAGGCGGCGTCATCAATGCGTCGGCGGCCGTGGTCTCCATCGGCTCAGCCTCGGCCGTCGCCACCCTCGAAATCAATGCGTCACAGATGACAGGGGGCGAGCTCGATATCGCCAGCAACACCAACACGTCAGGCGCGGTCCATGTCACCGGCGGAGGCAGCCATCTCGTCATCCAAGGCCTCGACCCCGGATCCAATATCTTTCACGGTGGAATAAACATTGGAGCGTATGGCCAGGGGCAATTGATCGTTGAAAACGGCGCCCATGTCGAGGGAGGGAGAACCGCTTTGGGGCCGACTACCGTGGGCCGCGAAGCGGGAAGTTCGGGCGAGTTCGTCGCCCGAGGAGATGGCACGCAGGTGACTACGACCGGGTGGTCCATTGGCGATTCCGGCGTCGGCGCGTTCACGGTCGAACAGGGGGCAGTCGTGAAGCAGACGGGCGACGCCGTCGTGTTGCTCGGAACTTTTAACACGGGCAACGGAACCGCGACCGTCAACGGATTGGGCTCGACCTGGACGCAGATTTCGACCATGACGATCGGTGGCTCGTTTGCCGACGTCGGCGGGCACGGCGCCCTCGACATTTTGGACGGCGGACTTGTGTCGGCATCCGACGTCGCGTTAGGCCGATCGGCCAACGGAAGCGGAGAAGTTACGATCTCGTCGTCGATCAGTTCTCCCTCCATGTGGAACATCTCATCCGAATTGGACGTGGGCTACAAGGGAACCGGAACGGTTGCGATTGATCATGGCGGTGTGTTGAACACGGCAAACAGCACGATCGGAACGACGACCGGCGGTTCCGGCGCGGTGACCATCGCGCATGGAGGTTCCTGGACGAACTCCGGCGCGCTAAACGTTGGCGTGCAGCATGGCGGCGCAGGGCAGCTATCGATCTCCGACGCGGCCAGCTCGGTCTCGACCAATCAGTTCTATATCGGAGACGCAGGCGTCGTAACTCTCGACCATGGCGCAAGCATGAGCGCGGGAGCCTTCTTCGGCTCCGGCAATCTCACGGCGCGCGGCGGCGCCACGCTGCACTCTGCCGGACTCGCCTCGATCAATGGCGCGGGAACAGGACACTTAGTGACAATCACCGACCCCGGTTCGCTGTGGGATCTGCAAGACCAGATCCAGGTCGGTTACGATTCAACCAGTTCGCCGGCCGGCTCACAATTCCAAATTCTCAACGGCGCCCACGTGGCCTCGAAATATGCCGCTTCGACCACAGCCTCTAGCGGAATCGTTGGCTTGCAGTCGTCCAGCGTCGGGAAAGTCACGGTCTCGGGTGTAGGATCGCAATGGACCCAAGATGGCGCGATGGTCGTGGGCGCGCATGGCGAAGGCCATTTGACGATTAGCGATCATGGATTGATCACCAGCGCCGATGGCTACGTCGGTCGCTTTGCCGATTCGACCGGCGCCAATTTGGCTTTGCTTGACGGAGCTAGTTCGACGTGGAATGTCGCCCATAAGATGGGGGTCGGCAGCGACGGCTTGGTCTCCACCGGCCACGGCGAACTGCAACTCAATTCGGGCGCCACGATGACGATT
>DASXPZ010000097.1:0-3064 GCA_036493275.1 Pirellulales bacterium | reverse complement strand
GGTCCCCATTGGGGGTGGCGACAACATCCCTCTGCTCAAGCCCGTGCTCACGGTGGGGCGGCGCGAATCGTGCGACATTGTGTTGCGGTTTGCCAATGTCTCGGGGCAGCATTGCCAGCTTTCGCTCGAAGGGGGCTACTGGTTCGTTCAAGATTTGAACAGCCAGAACGGCACCAAGGTCAACCATAGCCGCATCGTCCGCAAGCGTCTCGATCCGGGCGACGAGCTGTCGATGGCGAAGCACAAGTACACGATTCAATACTCGCCGGTCGAGAATGGGGCGACTGGACCGCCGCCGAGCGACGAGGCCGATCTGGAATCGGTGCTGAGCAAGTCGCTGCTCGATCGGGCCGGCCTGCAAAAGAAGCCCGACTTTGGCTCGCAGCGCCGCTACAACCCGATGGACGACGCCGCTGGCAAGCTGAAGCGGCGGGAGTATGAGTAGTCGTAGCCTGCGTGCTGGCTGCTACTCGATTTCCGGAATTAGGCGCAGGCGTCGTTTGCCTTTGAGTCGGAAAACGCCAAAGTCGCGCCGATCGAGCGTGAACACTGTGTCGATGTTTTCGCGCTGAGCCAGGTGCAACAGCGCCAGGTCGGCAAGTTGCGTGTTCAAGTCCGAATAGCGCGAATGCAAGACCTCAATATCCGAGAGATCAATATCCATTAGCGGAAGCAGCGTGAAGAATCCCGTCTGCGCGCCCTGCAACATTCGCTTCGTGGCGGCATGATCGCGTCTAAGCAACCAGGCGGCTTCCGTAAGAACCGGCCAACACGTCAATAGCGGCGGCTGAACGTCAGGAAGCGTCGCCACACAAAGCTCGTGGTCGACTTCGTTCGGAGCGACGATGGCGACGAGAGGACCCGTATCGAGCAGTACCCGGTGATGCCGAGCGCGCTCAGTCACGCCCAAATCCTTCCATGTACGCCTTGTTGGTCGCCAAATCTGACGGCAAGCTTTTGCCGCAGCCGATCAGCCCCATTTTTTTAGCGATGTCGTACGCGGATGGGCCTGTGTCCTCTTTTTCAAAATACTCGGTGAGCGCGTCGCGAACGATATCTGATTCGCCGAGGCCCGTTCGCCGGGTTTTTTCAACTAACTTAAGTTTGAGACTTGCAGAGAGCCGAACCGATATTCGACGTTCAGACATAGTCAATGCTCCTGTCCGACATTGTACCACATTCGTCTGACAACGCAAGCGAGCGGCTTTTTATTGCCAGTCCAGCGCGACGTCTAGGCTGATAGCTGCGTGCGTCAGCGCACCGGCGCTGATTCGCTCGACTCCCGTCTCGGCGATGGCACGCACCGTCGATAGATTGATTCCGCCGGAAGCTTCCAGCTCGCTCTGGAAGCCGCTGGAGTCGCGGATTTGAACCGCCTCGCGCAGTATTTCGGGCGGCATATTGTCGAGCAGCACAATATCAGGTCCTTCGGGCAGCACTTCGCGGAGCTGTTCCAATGAATCGACCTCGATCTCGACAAGCATTTGCGGATCGGGCGCGCCGCGAGGAATGTCCCCGGTGACCTGCTGACTTAAGAAGGCTTTCGCTTGGCGCACGGCTTGGGCCGGCGTGAAGGAGCCGCTGCCGCCTTTTCCGTGGCCGAACGCCAGGTGGTTGTCCTTGAGCAGCATCGCATCATACAGACCCGTGCGGTGATTGTGGCCCCCGCCGCAGCGAACGGCGTATTTTTCCAGCCGCCGCCAGCCGGGGGTTGTCTTCCGCGTGTCATACAGCCGCGCCTTGGTGCCCGCGATCGCTTCGACATACTGACGAGTCAGCGTCGCCATACCCGACAGCCGGCCGAGCAGGTTCAAAATCGTCCGCTCGCTGGTCAATAGATCGCGCGCTGGACCAGAAATCTGGGCGACAATGGCGCCGGCGGCGACTGCAGCGCCATCCTGGAAGAATAAATGGACATCGGCTTCGATCTCCATTTCATCCAAGACGACGCCGATCGCCGGCAACCCCGCGATGACGCCGGCGCGGCGCACGACCACGTTGGCCGCCGCCTTCGCTTCCTCCGGCACGAGGCAAATCGTTGTCCAATCCTGGCCCCGATCCAAGTCCTCGAAGACCGCGAGGCGGACTATCCGCCGCAGGTCCTCCTCAATTTGCGGCGACCAGGCGAGCTGGGTGAAATCGCGATTCATGTTTGATTGCTAGCAGCCGCAGCGTGCCAGTGTCACTTGCACTTTGACGCTTGTTCGTATCTCGCTACATTACCCGGTCAACGATGCCTTTCGCAGCCCCACCGCGGTTCGCTGCGCTGCCGAGCAACCACAAGGAGGTGGTCATGTCGGATCAGCATTTTCGTTTTTTACACGCGGGCGGCTTCGCGTTCGATCAGCCGCCATCGGGCTTGGCGGAGATTCCCGAGCCGCTCGTTGAGCCGCTGGTCGAGGCGCCGTACCAGGCCGCGCAAAAGGTTGTTGATGCAGCGATCGAGGAGCGCGTCGATTTTGTCGTGCTGACGGGCGATCTCGTCAATCTCTCGCGCCCGTCCCCCCGCGCCATCGCCTTTCTAGTAGAAAATCTGGAGCGGCTGACGACCAGCGGCATCGCCGTCTATTGGGCCGGCGGCCGAATCGATCCGCCGCAGGACTGGCCAGCCGCGGCCGCGCTGCCTGACAAGGTAAAGGTCTTCCCAGCAACTGCACCCGAGGAGCTGTCGCACTTCCGCGGCGGCCGACCCGTAGCCAATATCGTCGGGCGAAGCTGGCACGGCACGGCTACGTTTCACGTCGGCGAGTTCCGCACGGATGCCGATGGATTGCCGACGATCGTCGTCGCCTACGGCCACAACGATGCCGATCGCCTGGCCGAACAACTCGTTGATTACTGGGCTCTGGGTGGTCAGGCTCAGCGGGAATCGCACGGCGCCCATCAACGAATCATTCACTATGCCGGCAGTCCACAGGGGCGATCACCCGCGGAGAGTGGCCCCCACGGCTGCGCGTTAGTGCATGTGGCCGCCGATCGCGCGATTCGCACGCAATTTACTCCGACCGACGCGATTCGCTGGCATACCGAACGAGTAGCGATTGATGACGACGCCACATTGGAA
>DASXPZ010000096.1:0-5565 GCA_036493275.1 Pirellulales bacterium | reverse complement strand
TGGGACGACCGACAAACGTTGCGGTTGTTCGAGGTTTCCGCCCGTCAGTTCGATGGCAGGGACTCCTTTGTCGAGAGCGCTCTCACGCACCAAAAGCGTCGCCGAAGCGGTTTCGGTCGTGCTGAAGCGGGTCTTGTCGCTGCGCAGCGACCAGCGCTGCGTCGGCAACAGGCCGACATTCGAGACCAGCCAACGGATCAAACTCTGCCACAACGCTCCGTAGATTTGTTCCTGCTTCTGAAACTGCGGCGCAAGGAAAGCCCAGCGCCACATGCCGGCGCCTTCGATCACCAGCACGCGCCCGGCGCCATAGGCCGTGGCCGAAACAACCGGGGTCGAAGACTTTGCGCCCAACGACTCGCCGACAGCCCACACAATGGCGTGCGGCTGGGCGCCGCTGGCCACCGAATGCGTCGCCAGAGATGGCAATTGCGATAGAGCATCCGTTGACCCCTCATCGGCTTCAGGAATCCAATTCAGATCTCGTCCACTATCCGTCAGCTTCATCCGAAAGCGAGACTCGCGGCCGGCGCTGAATTGCACCGGCATGAACTGACGCAGGCGATCGCTGATTTGCGCCGTCGGGGCGCCACGAAAGCAGACCAGCGAACCGCCGTCGCGCGTCACCCAGCGGCGCAATTCCGCCAATGCGTCGTCTCCCAGATAAACGTCGGCGTCGCGTCCCAGCACGACGACTTGAAAGCCGGCGAGCGTTTTGGCGTCGCTGAGGATCGCCCCGCCACTGGGCGCAATCTGCCACGTTTCGCGACGCGACGCCGGCGCAGCCGCGCTGGGCTGCGACGCGGGCTCAGCCGGCGCGGCGCCGGCGACGTTGGCAGTCTGAGTTATGGCCGCTGCACCTGTGTTAGCATCTGGCGTGGCGGCGGCCGGCCCCGTTGCGCCCGGAGCAGCGCGGTGCAGTGTCCGCTCCAAGAAGCGATTTTCAGCCAGCCGCACGACGCTGACCAATTCAATCGAAGGATCCGCCGCCAGCGTGCGCACCAGAAACTTGGTGTCCCAGTAGGGATTCCCTTCCACTAACAACACGCGAATTGGCTCATCGACTACGCGCAACAGACAAAGGCACTGGTTGTTCGACAACGTGGCTTCATTGGCGATCAGCTCGACGTGAACTTCATAGCGGTACAGTCCGCTTTCGTCGTGAGCGACGCTGAAATCGACCTCCTGGCGTTGGCCGACGCCGATAATCGCCTGGCGACTTTCGACCACCTTATCTCCTTCTCGCAATTCGATCTTCGCCGTGGCGCCGGTCAGCCCGCGCGATTGCAGCAGCACGCGAATGGGGATCCGCTGACCGACGAACGCCAACTCCTGAGGAGAGCGGACCTCGACGGCCAGGTCGCGGACTTCCGCCGCTCCGCCGACGAGCTGTGTAAAAATCGGGGCCGACATAGCGCTGGCCAACTGCGCCGCTTCCAGGACGCGCCGCTCGCTTCCGGCGTTATGAATGCCGTCGCTCAACAGCGCGATCGCCTGCCCCTGCGGCCGATCTTCGTGCAGATTCAGTTCGAGCGCGGTGGCTAAGTCGGTGTGGACACCCTGCGGAGAGCGCGACGCCATTTGCGTCGGGTCGGCCGGCGACACGGTCTCGGCAAACGACTGCACGTCGATCTCGAAGCGATCCTGCAACTTTTGGCTGAGCGCGCCGGCGGCTTCGACCGCGGTTTGATAGCGCGTTTTCCCGTGCTCGCCATCGGGGGTCGCCATGCTGGCGGACGAGTCGACAAGAATGGTCAGAAGCGGTTTGCCTTCGGGAGGGGGCAAGCGTTCCATCCACAGCGGATTGAGCAGAATCAATAGCGGCAACGCGACGCCGAGGGCCATCAACGACATGACGCCAAGCAAGCGGCGCGGCGCCAATCGCAAACGGGCGTCGCGCCCATACCAGACCAACAGCGCGACCGCACCCAAGGCCAGGCTCGCCCAGAGGGTGAGAGGAATCAGCGGTTCGAAGATCAATGTTTTCATCATTTCAGACGCGAAACGTTCGCAGCGCCACGAGCTCGACCAGCATGATTGCCAGGCAAGCGGCGGCCAGCCATGTCCAGGTATCGTCGGTGGCGTTGTTCGGCTCGTGGCTGCCGCGGTATTCGATTTTTCGTCCCCCGGCGATGCGTTTCGTCAGGACGTCGGCGTCGAGCGAGCTGAGATCGCTCTCTTCGGCCGGGATTACCGAGGCTGCGGCAAACACCGTTCGACCGCCACGATCGACGCGCCACACGCCGGGGAGACCCACGGCGCTGGTGCGCCACATCACGCCCAGTTGGTCCGACGTAATCTCGCTTGCGTCGTTTTGCTTGTTTCCGCCTGGGCCGATCACGCGCAAACCTGCCGGATCGCCGGCTTCCGGCGGAAAGTAAATCACCGACGGCTCACCGCTCGCCACGGTCGGATGTTGCGTGCGCGGCGTCGTCAATTGCTCAACGAGCTCGCCGATAAGCGGCACGAACGCCGGTGAACTTGGCAAGTTCGAATTGTTGAGGTCCACGTTCAGCACGGCCAACATCCCGGCGCCGCAACTTGAGAGGACCAGCGCGGCCGAGCGGTCGCTGTACACGGCCAGAATGTCGTCTGCTGAACCTTGTCCTAGACGGCGCGACGCTAGTCCGCCGGAAAAGCGCAGGGGCGAAATCTGTTCGACCAACCCATCGCCAAAAATGCTGAACGGCGGACGGTCTCGGCGGACGTCGACCAGAAACAGATCGCGCCGCAGATTATTTGCCGAGGTGGGAGAAAACTCGACCGGCATTTGCAGATCGGCTCCGGCAGCCAACGCAAGCTGCTTCAAGTTCACCGCGTCGGCTGGCTCGCTGACGACATACAGCAGCGCGCGGCCGCTATGCAGCATGGCCGACAACTTGCGTGCGCTAGCTTCGGTGAGCTTGCCAGGGTGATCAAGCACGATCAAGTCGGCCGTCGAGAGCCCTTCGTCGTCGAATTGCGCCGGATCGTAGCGGGTTACGCGGACGCCCTGGCTCGATTCACTTTCAATTAGCGGGGAGAGCGCGCGCTCCAGATAGTAGCTCGTCGAAACGCCGCCACGGGTATCCTGTCGAGTGATCAATGCGCAGGCCAGCGCCGAGCGAACGTGGACCACGAACGATCGCGAGTCGTCAGCCGCCAAGGCGTCGGCCGCGTCGGTGATCCGACAGACCCCCGCTTGCCAGCCGGCGGCGCGCAGCGTGACGTCTTCCGTCACCAGGGCCGTCTGGCGAGCCGGACAGACCGCCTGACGACGGACGCTGATCTCGCCGATGGTCAACTCGAATTCGATTCTGCGTTCGTTCGGAGAGAAATTGCCGAATTGAATCTGGCAGCGCGTCACGCCATCTTGCATGGCTCGTCCCTGGCAGCCGACACTAAGCACCGCCAGATTTGCCGGTGTTTCGGCGGGAGCGACCGATTGCAACACGATGCGCGTTTTCTGCGGGAGCCCCGAAAAATCAGCGGCGCTCCAGTTGGCGCGCTGGAAGTCGCTGATCACGACCAATTCGCGCGTTGTCGAAGTGGCGCTCTGGTCGGCGAGCATGGTCGCCGAGCGGGCCAGCGCCGCGCGGACGTTGAGGCGTTCCGGGCGAACCTCGACGTCGGCGATCCGATCGCGCAGCGCCGCGAAGTTGGTCGACGCGCCCTCGAAGACACTCTTAGCGCTCGCGGCCGCGTCGATCAGATTCGCGCGGACCCGCGGATTGTACGCCAGGTGCTCGGCCGCCATCGCCCGGGCGCGCTCGAAGGCCTGAATTCCATGGTCGCCGGCGGCCATGCTTTGGCTGGCGTCCAATAGGACCACGCGCGCCACGTCGACGTTCGGATCTTCGACCTCCAGCGAATGTTGGCCAAAGAGTGGTCGCGCGAGAGCCCAGGCCAGCAGCGTCACGGCCGCGACGCGCAGGATCAAGATCAACAAGTCTCGCAGCCGTTGATGCGCTCGGCGCTGTTGGACGACCTCGCGCAAAAAGCGGATCGTCGAAAATGGAAAGGGCGCCGGACGCGGCCGCGTGAGGAAGTGGATCGCCACCGGCAGCGCGGCGGCTGTTAGCCCCAGCAGGATCGGCCATGTGTGTACGAAGCTCATCGGCCATAGTCCAGTGATACGCAGATCGTTCCGCTACGGGCGTCGTCGTCCCATGCTATCCGCTCCGCGCAACGAGGAATTTACGCACGGTCTCCAAGTAATCGATCCCCGTCGGCACAAGCTGGTAGTCACATCCGGCGGAGAGAGCCAAGGTGCGCGTGGCGGAGAGATGTTCCTTGAACCGCTGCTCGTATCGCTGCGCCACCTCGGCCGGCGAACTGATAATCACCCCGTCGTTCTCCAATCCCTCGAAGCGGTAAGCGACCCCCGTCGGCAATTGCTCCTCGTCCGGATGCACCAGGTGGAGCGCGACCACCTCCCAGCGGCGGCGTCGAAACAGTCGCAAGGCGTTGAAGACGTCTCCCACGTCGTCTTGCAAAAAATCGCTGATCAGGATCAAAACGCCACATCGCGCCACGCGCTGAAACAGTTCGCGCAAGGCCTCGGCCATTCGGCTGATGGGTTTCGTTTCGATCTGCTCAATGGCGCTGTTCACGCGCGACAGGTGGCTACCGGTGCCGCCCGGGGGAATGAACGTTTGCAATCGTTCGTCGAGAAGCGCCAGCCCAACCTGGTCTTGACCTTGCGCGATGACGTGGCCGAACGCGGTGGCCAGGAATTGCGCGTGCTCGAGTTTGCCATCCGCGCGACGGCCGCTCGTCGCCGCTCGCGCCATCGCAGCTCGTCCGGCGGATCGTTCGCCGAAGCGCATTGAGCCGCTGCAGTCGATCGCCAGCATGCCGACGAGATTCGTTTCGTCTTGGTAGAGTCGCACGTAGGCGCGGCCGCTGCGGCCGAGGACTTTCCAGTCCAAGCGGCGGAGATCTTCGCCATCAGTGTACTCGCGATAATCGGCGAACTCGCCGGCGCCCCCCTGGCGGCGCGAAGGGTGCCGGCCACTATAAGCGCCTTCAATCCGAAAGCGCGGCGCAAAGCGCAAATGCGAAAGCGTTGCCAGGCGGCCCAATTCCAGAAATCGGCTGAGGGGAGCGGCGGTTGTGGCTGAGTGCTGACTCATCGACGCCAAGCCTTCTATTGTTTAAACTGCGGTCTCGGAGAGCAGCTGTGCGACGATCTTGTCGGCTGTGACGCCGTCGCTCAGCGCGCGATGATTCGGCAACACGCGATGTCGCAAAATCGGCGTCGCCACGGCCATCACGTCGGTCGTGGTTGGCGCGGCGCGCCCGTCGAGCAACGCCCTCGCTTTGGCCGCCAGCACCAGGTTTTGCGAGCCGCGCGGCCCAGCGCCCCACGCCACATACTGACGCACGAACGCCGTGGCCTGTTTTTCCTCGGGCCGGCTGCTGCGGCACAAGCCCACCGCCCGCGACGCCACGCTGGGCGCCACCGGAGCCGCGTAAACGACGTCGCGCAGCGCCAAGAAAGCCGCCCGGTCGAGCGTCCCACGCGGCAAGTCGGGCGTGCGGCCTGTTGTCTTCATCACGATCTCTTCTTCCTGCGCACTCGAG
>DASXPZ010000095.1:0-4837 GCA_036493275.1 Pirellulales bacterium | reverse complement strand
TTGAATCGGAAAAGACCAACAACCTGGCCGCCATCGACCGTGCGGACCTGGAAAGCCAGGCTCACTAAGTCCCACAAGCCTTCCGTTGACTCAAGCGGTGTCCGGTGTAACAGCCGGACACCGCTTTTTTTGCGCGCACAGTTTGGCCCTGCCGATCGTTCCCCAGACCGTCCCCATCACTCGATCGCGGTCCTTGCTAGGATTTTGTGTGTCCGATCGGAATCGCGCCGCATGCCTGCCCACCATTTTCCTACCCCCCAGACCACAGAGCCAAAATGTTTGCCACCTGGCGCGGGGGAGGACGTTCCTCGCCGGACCTTGCAAGGTCCGGAAAAGCGCGTTTAACTCGGGCCCGCGACTCCATCGCGGATAGCGGAAGAGATGCCGACGGTCGAGTGGAATTTCCGCTGGATTCTCGTTTCGACTCGCCGCCAACGCAGCCATCGCCTGCGCTCGCCAAGCTGTCTGGACATTTACCGGCCCTGGACGGTATCCGCGGGCTGGCGATCCTGATGGTGACTGTCTATCGGTTCAGCATCATGGGACCGGAGAGTTCTGACTTGCCGGGCCGCGTGCTTTTTGGCGCGCTCAAACGTGGCGACTTGGGCGTGGACTTATTCTTCATGCTCTCCGGCTTTCTGATCACGGGAATTCTGTCCGACGCCAAGGGCCGAGATGGCTACTTTCGCAATTTCTACGCGCGGCGGGCGCTGCGAATTTTTCCGTTGTACTACGGCTTTCTGTTCGTGACCCTCGTCGCGATGCCCGGGTTGTTTGGCTCGGCGGGAGAGCTATTTACCGAGGCAAGCGACAATCAGATTTGGCTATGGCCCTATGCCGCCAACTTGTTGGTTGCGAGCCGCAACGCATGGTGCTTGGGGTTCTTTGACCACTTCTGGTCGCTGTCGGTCGAAGAGCACTTCTATCTGCTCTGGCCGCTCGTAATTCTTTTCTGTTCACGTAGGACGGCCATGTTCGTCAGTCTGGCCACGGTGGCCGCCGCTGTGTTGGGCAGGATGGTGTGCATTCGTCTGGGCGGTGAAATCGCGGGCCAAACCTTCACGCTGTTCCGCATGGACGGTCTGGCGCTGGGTGGCTTACTGGCACTAGCCGCACGCGGCGAATACGGCATTGAGCGGCTGGTCCCTTGGGCGTATGCCGCGGCGCTCGCCTGCGCGGCGGCGCTGGTTGGCATTTCGCAATTGCAGGACGTGCAATGGCTCGGCCTACCGCTTTTGACCGTGTCCGGCTTGTTCGGCGCCCTGCTGGTGCTGGCCGTCGCCTCGCGCTCGTCGACGTGGTGGGGCTTGCTGTGGCGCTCCAAGGTGTTGGGATTCTTTGGCAAGTACAGCTATGCGATGTACGTCTTTCAGCTTCCGCTCATCGCGGTGCTCAGCCCAATGTTTACGGCTGAAACATTCTGTGCGCAAATTGGGTCGGTCCTGTGGGGGCGGCTTGCTTACACCGCCGCGATGCTGGCCATCACGACCGCGAGCGCGCTGGCGAGCTGGCACCTGTACGAGAAACACTTTCTTGCGCTGAAGAGCAAGTTCCAAGCGGCGCCAGCAAATGGGGCCGCTGTTGGCCAGGGAGCGCGGCTGGCGGAGCGTGCCGCACAAGCGCAAGGCTCCTTGTGAGCGTGGCTTCACTGGCCGAATATGCTGGCCAGGAGAAGCGCGTATCCGGTTGCGGCTACAAGTCCGTGACCGATGACCAACGGAATGGGTAGCGGTCGCTCTCGCAGGTGAAAGCCCACAAATATCGCTGCCCCACCAAGAGCCGCCAAAATCAGCACGCCCAAGGCGACCTGCGCCAGTTGCGGTACGCTGCCAGCCACGACGGCGTAAATCAGCAAACCTAGCCCCGTGGCTGCGACTAATCCGTGCCCGACGGCCATCCAGGTTTGTGGACGTGGTTGGCCACTTAGTCGAGTACCGGCCAGCGTCAATCCGCCAAGCGCTGCTAACCCCAACACGATCGCCGCGGTCTGCATCGTTCCGCCCCCCGCATTTCGGCCCCACACAAGCCCCGTAGCCCCCGATGCGCCGCAGGATCAGCTTCTCGTCCAGCGTCGCGCGTTCACTTGAGCGTGCCGTGTGGCAGCAGCTTCAACCCGCCGCGCGACAACATCGATAGCGACGCCTATCTGCTCGAGCATCTGGGCGGCCTCCGCCACTAGGCATCGCCGGCGGTCGCTCTCATCAAAAACCTCCTCCACCCTCAACCGGCAAGCCGCTGAAGTAGTCCGGCATCGGAGCGAGCTGGCCCGCGAGCCTGTGGAAGGTCGTTGAACCCTGTGGTTGCGAGTCGCTGTGCCCGGAGTTACCGTAGACGCACCTAACCTGGGGTAGCCATGGCACCCTGGATGGTGGTGAGCCACCTCGACTCCGTTCTTCAACCTTCTTCAATCTGGGAGACACGCTCATGACTACGATGACAGCCGCGACTCGCCCGTCACTCACGACCGCTGCCAATGGCTTGAGAGTTACGCGTTTGTGCTTGGTTCTGACGACTATCTGGTCGTCCTTGGCCAGCGCCGCTATGGCGACGCCGTACACCTTTATGTCGGTGAGCGGAACGAATGTCCCCGGCAACGGGACCGCCGTCAGCACTTTCACGAGCGGCCTTGGCAACGGCACCATTACCGTCGACCACAACTCCACGACTCCGAACTCGCTGGGGAACTGGGGCGCTCAAGACAACATCAATTCCGCGATTATCCCGTCGAAGTTCGCGACCCTGTTCCCAGGCAGCGGAAACGTGCAAGGCCACCTGGCCCAGTCGATGTATGGCGATCCCAATCCTCCGGTGGGATCCCCCCCGATTCCAAATACGACGACCGTCACGTTTGATCTGACCACTTACACCGGGTCTTTGCCCACGCTGGCATTTGGAATCTGGAACACGACTACCGAAGTCGGCCAGCCTGTCTACAACGTTCAATTAATGAACGCATCCAACGCGATCGTTTCGCCTTCCATGGTCAATATCCTCGGCAACGACGACAACACGGGATCCGCTGGCGTTCTCGGCCTGCATCAAATGATTTTCACTCCGTCATCCGGCAACATCACGTTCTCAAATGCCATCCTCAATAATTCCGGCATCCACACCGATGCCCTATTCTTTGACGGCATTCCTGCTGGATTCAAGGAAATCATCGTGACCGCCACACTACCCGCACTGAACAACCTTGGCGACGGAGTTGGCTATTACTTCGCCGAGACGCCGGAACCGTCGGCTTTCGTCCTGGCGGGTCTAGGTCTGTTGGGTCTGGCCGCTACCGCGTGCCGGCGAAGGCTCAAAACGCGCGTTGGCAACGATTAAGTGTGAAGTAAACAGCCCCAGCAGACGCGGTTCCCTGGGCACCGCAGGGACCTTCCGTGTCTGCGCGCGGTCTTGGCGCGACCGCCTTGGTCATGGGGCGACCACCACAGTGGTCACTAAACGATCAAATTTGGTCAGGAGGTGACCTGAGGCTGAGCGTCCTCCCCATTCAGACTCCAACGATCCGGCGCATGTGACGCAACCGCTCGGCGTGATATCACCAGGTTCACTCCCCACGGCCCTCAACTTGCTAGTGCGGCGGTGCATCCCGCCGTGTTGTAGAGTTGCGCGCGCTCACTGCGCAAAGTAGACGTTGCCTTTGCAGGGAAGCATAATCCGGGCATGCTCTCAAAAATCCGTCGTCCATCGGATTGCCCCAGAGCCCAGCGCGCTGCTGTCTTAACGAATATGCTGCTGCTCGGCGATAAAAACTTGCGTCGAAAATGTTGCCAATCTAAGTCCCCGAAACGTGGCGTAAGAAGAGCATTCCATGCATTTACGCCATCGTGCAGTACGCCGCATCTCACGTTTCAACTCTGGCGATCCTCGGCATCCCTCGGGTTTTGATTTCATCGTTGGGTAGGGTCAATCCGCGCGCCTATTCCCTGAAAAGACTCTGATAATCATGAAAACCGAAAAACACGATCACGCTCATGAAGAATCCGTTTCCACTGCTGCCACTGCAGTACTCGAAGAGAATGGGCGCGATCGGCTCGCGGAGGCTAATGGCGACCTGCACGAATCGCCCGATGCACGGTCGCGGCAGATCCTAAGCGCGATGCTGGCGTTTCGGGACGGAAAATTCTCGGTGCGGCTGCCGGCCGATTGGGACGGAATCGAGGGCCGCATCGCCGAGGCCTTCAATCAAACGATCGACAACGAAGACCGTGTGGCGCGGGAGATAGCCCGCCTGAGCGTCACGGTCGGCAAGGAAGGCCGGCTCAAGCAGCGCATGTCGCTGGCCGGGGCCGTGGGCGACTGGGCCGTCAAGGCCGAGTCGATCAATACGCTCATCGATGACTTGGTGCGGCCCACGGCCGACGTCGCGCGCACGATCGGCGCGGTTGCCAAGGGGGATCTGAGCCAATCGATGGAGCTGGAGGCGGACGGACGCGCCCTGAGAGGCGAGTTTCTTCGATCTGCCAAGCTGGTCAACACCATGATCGAGCAACTCTCGGTGTTCACCTCCGAAGTCACGCGCGTGGCGCGCGAGGTCGGCACCGAAGGCAAGCTCGGCGGTCAGGCCCAGGTGAAAGGGGTGTCCGGTGTTTGGAAGGACCTCACCGAGTCGGTGAATCAGATGGCCGGCAACCTGACGGCCCAGGTCCGAAACATTGCCGACGTGACGATTGCGGTGGCGGACGGCGACTTATCGAAAAAGATCACGGTGGACGTGCGCGGTGAAATTCTGCAGCTCAAGGAAGCCATCAACACCATGGTGGATCAGCTGCGTTCGTTCGCCTCCGAAGTCACGCGCGTCGCCCGCGAAGTCGGCACCGACGGCAAGCTT
>DASXPZ010000094.1:0-4363 GCA_036493275.1 Pirellulales bacterium | reverse complement strand
TGACCGGACATCTTACGAACATGTTCGACGGATGGGCGCTTCCGCAAACTCGAATTGCCACCACGCTTTCAAGGGCGGATTAAAACGCTCCTCCGACCGATTTCTTGACATGCAACCAAAAGGTTGCATAATCGACCCATGAAAGCCGACGTCGATCAGGTCTTCAAAGCGCTCGCCGATCCCGCTCGCAGGCAATTGCTCGACCAATTGCACGCCAACAACGGGCAGACGCTGGGCGAGCTTTGTAGCCATCTCGACATGAGTCGGCAGGCTGTGACCAAGCACCTGAAATTGCTTGAAGCCGCGAACCTGGTGGCCACGGTGCGCCGCGGGCGTGAAAAGCTCCATTATCTCAATCCCGTTCCGATTCTCGAAATCGCCGATCGCTGGATCGGCAAGTACGAACGCGGCCGGCTGCGAGCCCTGGCCGACCTGAAAGAAAAGCTCGAAAAGGAAAAAGATGGCTGATCACGAACTAACCTCTGAAAGCACGATCTATGTCACGTACATCGCCAGCACGCCCCAAAAAGTTTGGGCCGCGCTCACATCGAGCGAGTTCACCCGGCAGTATTTCTTCGGACGAAGCGTCGAATCGGAGTGGAAAGTCGGCTCGCCTTGGATCCTGCGCAAGCCAGACGGCGCCGCCGACGTGACGGGCGAAGTCCGCGAGAGCGATCCGCCGCGGCAGCTGGTCGTCTCGTGGCGCGTGACCGGCATGCCGGAATTCAAGGACCTGCCCGAATCGATCGTGTCGTACGAAATCGAAGCGGTCGGCGAGAGCGTTGTCCGCCTCACGATGACCGAAGCCCATCCGACGCCGATCCCGGCCTACTTGCTGGCCGGTGGTCGCAAGGGCTGGCCGATGATCCTCAGCGGTCTGAAATCATTGCTCGAAACCGGCAAGCCGCTGGTCCTCTCCACGCCGCAGCCGCCCAAACAGGAGTAAACCAATGTCCGCCAGCAAATTCCTCTATGTGACGTACATTCGGACCACGCCCGAAAAACTGTGGCAAGCGCTGATCGAGCCCGAATTCACGCGCCAGTATTGGTGCGAGACGGTTCAAGAATCCGAGTGGAAGCCCGGCGCATCGTGGCGAATCATGATTCCGGACGGCCGCGTCGCCGACAGCGGCGAGATCATCGAATGCGATCCGCCGCGGCGACTGGTCCATACCTGGCGAAACGAATTCAAGCCGGAGCTTCGCGCCGAAGGCTACTCGCGCGTGACGTACGAGTTCGAGCCGCAAGGCGATGCGGTTAAGCTGACGGTGACTCACGAAATCGACTTGCCGAACTCGAAGTTCATCGAGGCGGTCTCCGGCGGCTGGCCGGCGATCTTGGCCAGCCTGAAGAGCCTGCTCGAAACCGGCGAACCGCTTGAGCAAACTCGCAGATGGCCGAAAGGTAAGTGACGCGCCAGGTGGGCGACAGTCGCGCGGAGCCACAAGCTCGTTCGCTCGGCGTTCAACGCTCGATTTTGCATTTCGGCAGCTGGGTTTGGAGTCGCCGCACGCCTTCGTTCGTGACCTTGGTTCGACGAACTCGCAGAGTTTGGAGATCTTTGAGCGCGGAGAGCTCCCCGAGCCCCGCATCGCTGATCTTTGAGCCGTCGACCGATAACATTTGCAAATGCGAAAGCTTCGCCAGGTCGCGCGTCGCGGCGTCGGTCAGGCGACACCCATACAAACTCAGCTCAAGCAGGCTCGGCGATTTGCTCAGTAACTTGATTCCGGCGTCGGTGATCTGGCAGCCGTCCAACGACAGTCGTTCGAGATTCGGCAGCGCGGCCAGATGTTCCAGGCCGGCGTCGCCTACCTTCGTGCGCCACAGACTCAATTTGCGGAGCTTCGTCAAGGGTCGTAAATGCTTGAGGCCCTCGCTGCCGATTTGTGTTTGATCGAGCGACAACCACTCCAAATCAGGCATCCGACCGAACGCCGCCAGGCCATCATCGGTCACCACCGTTTTCCAGAGAGATATTCTACGCAAGTCCGAGAGCCTTACCGCCAGCGCAAGCTCGGCGTCGCCCGCCTTCGTGTCATCGAGCGAGAGAAACGTGGCGTTGACGAACGACGCTCCGGGCACGGCCTTGAAGAGCTTCCGGCGCAACTCGGCGTTCTCTTCCTCCGAGAGCGGTTCCTCCACAATCGGTCGCGCTGCCTGCTCTTCCGAAAGCTCTTTGCTTACGTAGATCGGCAAGAAGAGGATCGCTAGCGATGTCACTAGTCGCGCCATGGCTTCTGTCCACATCGCATTCTTCTCCTGCTAGGCGACAGCGGCTCAAGACAAACGAATCGGCTCGAATCGCTACTTCAAGAATTTGGCGAACGGGTCGTGGGCGCCATCGACTTGCCGCTGGTATTCGGTTCCGTTGGCGATCTTTTCGGCCAAGTCTTTGCCGTAAAGTCGCTCGATAACGTGCAGCGCCATGTCCGTTCCGGCCGAAACGCCCGACGACGTGACGCGGTTGCCGTCGTCGACAAAGCGGGCCTCTTTGACCCAGTTGACTTTGGGCCCCTGCGCGACGGCCAGACCGAAATACTGTTTGTTCGAGGTCGCGCGGCGGCCATCGAGCAAGCCCGCCTTGGCCAATAGCGCCGAGCCGGAGCAGACGCTCATCGTGATCTCGGCCTTTTCAGCCCTCGCTCGCAGCCAGTCGTGCAGCTTCTCATTTTTTAACTCGGCGATCGTGCCGAATCCCCCCGGCACTAAAACCAAATCAAGCGGTGGACAGTCGTCGAACGAAAAATCGGCCACGGCCTTGGGCCCTTGCGCGCTGGCTACGGGCCCCGCCTTCTCGGCCACCATCACCAGCTTCACCCGCCCCTGCAAGTTGCCGAACATCTCGGCCGGCCCAAAGACGTCGAGCAGCTCGAACTTCGGATAGAGCACGATCCCGAGCGTGCGTTCCTTGGGCGCCGGGTCATCCGCCGCGCGGGCGGCGCCACCGGCCAGCGCAAGAGCCGCTACTGCCGTAAGAAGCGCCAATGGACGCCGGGCAGAATAGAGAAATGCTTGAGACATCCGCTTGATCTCCGCAATAGATGAGATGGGATAACCACCCGCCGGTCGCCGCCTGCGATTATCGATGCTACGGCCAGGCGTGGCAACGGAGCCGCCATGAAATTCGTTCGGCAGGCGAGTATCTTGGGACACCACCGCGGGCGCCGATTGGGAGTGCCCTGTCCGTCGGGGTGGGCTAAACTGAACGCATGGCAGCATCCAGGCCGCGCCGCCGCTGGTTTCAGTTTTCATTGCGGACGTGACCGTCGATGTTCGAGCCGACACGACGACGAGTGAACGCCAAACTTTGAAGCGAGAGAGTCCGAGCGTTCTGCTTTGCAGGCCCGAAAATTTCCGAACACGTCCAGATTTCTGGCGTGCGATCATTGGATGTCGGCCATCCATTGCGCTCGTTCCGGAGCACAGAGAGTTCAGGCTCAGCAAGGCTTTGGCGCCGACTCCGAGTTGATATCTGGCCCAAACTCTCGCCTGTCGACGATCGGATCCGACCCACGAGTTAACGGCCAACGGAACGTCCTTTTTAAGCAGAATGCCCGATATCCTAGAGAATCGATAATCTACGATAAATTTGACATTCAGTGATGGTGGACCGATCCCCCGTTGTGGGGTTACTTCTGCGCAGAAACCCAAAAATATATGTCCAAATAGGTCCGCGGGCGCGCTTTGAATTTGAGGCCCAAATCGTTCTGAAAGGATGTCCCAGGAGCGATGGCCGTCCCAGGATCAGAACCAAATGGGCCTGGCGCTTTCGCCGTAATCCCACGGGAAATCGGCGCTTACAACGATTTACAAGTTAGCGCTTACGATTGCGCGGTGAATGCGGCCCAAGCGGACGTATCTGGTCCCTAAAATACGTCCAACGACGAAAAAGCGGTCATATATTGAAGACCCAAGAAAACGCCTTCGCCAATCCGCCCAGCTTACCTACGCAATGGTCCGGCAGCGCCGTGTTCAAGGGCCGTCAAGCAGGCTTTTGATCGGCCTCGGTTGCGAACAATTGCAACCACAACGGTCGTTGCAATTGCCAATCGCACACCGCGGCGATCGGCTGCAAGTGGGCCAACCAGACGGTCCGCGCATCCGAGCGTGGATAGAACAGCAACGCCTCCTGAATATCGGGCGCAAGCAAGGTCAGGTTCATGATCTGCGTCAGGCGGGCGCGGCTGACGTGCCCCAACCGCGCAAGCTCCGCCTGACCGGCGACCTGACCCGCGCGCAGCAACCGGTCGAACTCGATCGCCAGCGCCATCAGTCGCGTGATTCTGGGGACCGGCCCAAGGGGACTCGGCGCCTCGCCCGGCTGCATTAAGCGTCGACCACGCTTGACGCGTTCGATATA